>JAFTKF010000231.1 GCA_017453405.1 Clostridia bacterium | reverse complement strand
TGAGGCGCGGAAAAATTCCAGTCGGGATTTCCCTTGCCGCGGCAGATCAGACTGCCATCACGCATATTGATGGGAATGAGCAGTATCTCGCCCTTTTTGGCAGAAACCGCACCCTTTCTGAGAATTCCTTCTTTAACATCAATATAATTATGAACGGTCGTAAAGCTGTCTACCATTGTCAGACCAAGCCCCTTCAGAATCACATTCGCCATAGCACGGCGATTCACATCCGCATAGGTCTCCATCACCGTCATATCATTGAGATAATCACGAAGATCCTCTCCCGTTACATAGCACAATTCCTTGGGAATGGGCGTGCGTTTGGTATTTTTCAGCTTTTTGACCTCGTCTTCGATCTTTTTATGCTTTCCCTGCGCCTTCAGCTTGGCGATCAAACGCTTTTCCGCCTCGCTATCACTGCCGTTCAGCTTGTGATAGCCGAGATTCTGATAGTATTCCGCCACCTGCTTTCCGGCATAGCGGCTACCCGAATGGATCACAAGATACAGCGTTCCGTCGTCCTGCCGATCAATTTCAATAAAATGATTGCCGCCTCCCAGCGTGCCGATCGAAAGCTCAGCACGCAAACGGTCGATCCGGTCTAAACAGCGAAGCTGTTGAAACGGCACATCCTTCAAAAAAGGGTGTGCTTTCTTGCGGATCTCCATACCCGACGGAATTTCCCGTCGGATCAAGGCATCCAGCGCTTCACAGTCGATCGTTCGTTCCTTTAATCTGACCACGTGCATTCCGCAACCGATATCCACACCGACGATAGAGGGAATGATCTTGTCTCTTACCGTCATCGTCGTTCCGACCGTGCATCCCGAGCCTGCGTGACAGTCGGGCATCATACGGATCGTTTCCCCTTCTGCCATCGGCTGATTCAGAAGCTCAATGATCTGTGAAATACACGCATTGTCCACCGTGTCGGTAAAAACCTTGGCGGTATTGTATTTTCCTTGTAATTCAATCATACACAGTCTCCTTTCTTACAAGACTTGAAAAAAGAGTAGGCATTCCAACCAAGGGGTGAGGCTTGTTACTGTGGAAAATGCCGATTCTCTTTGGATAAGTCGATATGACACTCTTCAACGTCAAGACCGTCGCACAACGCTATAAGTATACCATATCGTTTCACATTTGTCAATATATTATACAAAAAACCTTTCAGCGTTTTGGGCTGAAAGGTTTTTGTCACTATTTCTTGAAAAAGAGAACGCCAAGACAGTTCGGTCCGCAATGGGAAGAAATGGTGCACCCGGCGACCGTTTCAATGATCTCTTCAAAGGGATGGAGTGATGCCACCGTCTCTCTTACCTTCTCAACGATATCCGAGGGCACGTGAGAGTGGGTAATGAAAATGCGGTGTGTGTCAATGTCATCACGGTTTTCAAGACGGCCCTTCACATAGTCCAGAATGGATTTTTCCATCTTACCGCGGTATTTTTTGGCAACACCCATCTTGCCCTCTCTGACCTCGATCTCAGGGCGAAGCTGTAAAACGCCTGCGGCAAGTGCCGTGATCGACGAGCATCTGCCGCCTTTTTTTAAGTAATCAAGGGTCTGCAGAACAAAGCTGACATCCAGCTTTTCCTTCTTTTCGTTCAGAAACGCCACGATATCCTTGCACGGCATACCGCTTGCGGCAAGCTCAGCGGCGGCAAGCACCAAATGACCCGAACCCGTCGAAAGATTACGGCTGTCGATCGGATAGACATTGCCAAGCTCCTCTGCGGCAAGACAGGCATTCTGATGGCAGGAAGAAAACTCACTTGAAATGTTGATATGGATCACCTGATAGCCATCCTCCACATAAGGACGGAAGACATCTTCGTATTCACCTACCGAAATGGCAGAGGTCTTGGGCAAAATACCGTTTTCCTTTACGTAATCAAAAATACGAAGCGCCGACACATCCACACCGTCGTGATACAATGTTTCGCCGAGCGTAATGCCAAGCGGCACAACGGTAATATGATAGGCTTGATACAGCGCATCGGTCAGATCGCAAGTCGAATCACAAGTAATTTTTATTTTTTCCACAGAAGTCATCCTCACTTTTCTTCATCAGTTTTTTACAGTATACCACAAGTTGCACTCTCTCGCAAATCAACAATTGTTGATATTTTATTCGGGAAACAGCATATATTCAATAAACGCATCCGAAAACTCCGGCTCGGCATTCAGATCAACGGTTTCACACACCCTGCAAAGCGCCTCTGCTCGCCCAATGGCGGCGGGGTCACACAGAGCCATCACCGCACCTTTCAGCGCCGTAGTCCCGCAGGATGTTAAGAGCGGGAGAAGGTCGGAATCAAATAAGCCGATCCGACAGGCACTTTTGGGCGAAATATAGTACCCGAGACCTCCGGCAAGACAGAATGCCGTAAGTTTACTTTTATCGACCCTTCCAACCGAAAACAGCGTCTCGACACCCGCGCGAATCGCGCTTTTGGCAAGCTGTACCTTGCGCACATCGGAAGCTGTCAGGGTAACTGCGGTTTCGGCAGGCAAAAGCGTACCGTTTTTCGTTTTATGACATCCGATCAGGCAAACATCGCTCTCGAGATAGCCGTCATATTCCAGCGTACCGTCGTCGAGAAGGCAGGCTAACCAATCCACCAAGCCCGCGCCGCAAATACCGCGCGCCTTGCCATCCTTCACCGTGGTGTAGACGATCACACCGTTTTCGTCAATCACCGATGCGACCGCACCTGCAACGCCGCCCATTCCAGATGAGATACCCGCCCCCTCCAGAGCAGGACCTGCCGCGCAGGAGGTTGCCAGGATCCGATCGTCGGCAAACAAAAACACTTCGCCGTTCGTCCCGATATCAAGAAGCAGAACAGGGTCTTTTGCCTGATCAAGATCAAGTGAAATCGCTCCCATAACGGCATCACTGCCGATAAACGCCGATGCAGACGGCGGAACAATAACCGTGCCAACAGGCAAGCCAAGCGCCTCGCCGCTACGGTACTGCGTTGTAACAAAGGCAGGTGTAAAAGGATATTGACCGATCCCCTCGGGGGAAATGCCTAGGAAAATATGTACCATCGTGGGATTGCCTACCGCTACAAGCGTTTCAAGTGCCAATTCCCTGCTGTCGGTCAATTCCTTGATCAGCTCTCTTACCGCATCAAGCAAAAGCATCTGCATACGCAAAAGATTGCCCTCACTGCAGGCGGCAATACGACTCATCACATCCGCCCCGTAAGCGGCTTACGGATTCAGGCAGGAGGCACTTTTCAGCACGGTTTCGGTGTCGAGATCGACAAGCGCCACCGCAAGGGTGGTCGTCCCGATATCCAGCGCAACGCCCAAGCGGTCACCGCCGTCAGCGCTGACACCATCCGAAAGCGTCAGCCCGTCTCCCGTGAGCGCGGGGATTGCTACCGTACATCCCGTATCGGAAACGACCGCGTGGCAGGCAAGCAAATATCCTTGGGCATCAGGCACAAGGGGGCGTCCGCTATTCTTCTCCCACAGCACCCCTTCAAGCAGACGGACACGGCATTTTCCGCACGTTCCGTTGCCGCCGCAGGGCGCAGAAAAAGGAATACCCTGATCGAGCAAAACCGCATAGAGCCCTTTTCCTTGAAATTCTTTCGGAATTTGAATTACGGTATCCATCATCGGTTTCCTTTCGGGTATTCCTTCATTTATCAGATTTTGATCTTTTTGATCTCCTCGGCATAATACTGCACAAGCTCGAATTTCGTGCCGGGCATCAAACGGTGGTCGGGACAGGGTAAAAATCCGCCAAGAGAGGCAAGACGGCGCATTCTTTCAAGCTCCCGATCCACTGCCGCACGGTCAAGACGAAGACAAGTCTTATCCATACCGCCCACACCGCGCATTTCCTTACCGAAGCGCTTTCTCGCCGCCTCAAATTGGTCGCCCCACGTACCGATTTCAATCGGGAACATCACGTTGACACCGTTTTCAAACCAAGTGGGCAAAAGCTTCTCGGTAACACCGTCGCAGTCCAGCGAGATCAGATCAATGCCGTATTTGTGGCAAAGCTCGGTGCGACGCTTGTAGTGACGGGCGCAAAGCTCGTCAAAAAGCTCAGGAGAAAGAAGCGGACCGGAATTATAACAAATATCCTCCCAATAATGGGCAAAATCAAACTTAGCACCGGTCTTCAGAATCTCCTCGGCACAGCGGTACTGCATTTCAGCATAGCTGTCCACGATGTCCGCAAAAAGCTCCTCATCTTCATCGTACATCAGATAGCTCATACCGATGACCGAGGTCATATTACGGATCTCACCGATCACACTGCCAAGATGCAGACCGATCGGCACATCCAGTTTTTCATAAACATTTTCGTTAAAGGTCTTATAATATTCCGTGTTGACCCGTCCCTCAAAAAACTGCATTTTGGGACGATACAGCGTTTCAAACGCATCACGGTCCTTAAGAAGATAGTCATCCTCAGAAGGAATCGAAACCACGCCGGGGGAGATCTTTTCGATCACACCGTCACCGTTCTGCACGCGCTTCGTTCCGTCAGGAAGCACCTCTATCACCTTGTGTTCAAAGCGCGGAGACAGCCCATTGTTCGAGCCGGTAGTGTGATACCAGTTGAAATCCCAACCGATCAGGCGATCAAGCTCCTTATCCACTTCTCCGCCGTCATACCAACGACCCGAATATTCCTTCGGGATCTTGCCCTGCTCTGCCCATTCAGTCACAAGCTCAGGCCAATAGCCAAAATGCACAGCGGGCAAGCGATCCGCTTGCTGATACCGTAAAATTGCCATCGCACGTTCGCGATTTGTCATAGATCGATCACCTTTCTGTTATATGTTTTAGTCAACAAGATCCGCATACACAGGACACGGCAGGATCTCACTGTCCTCATGTGTCACCTTGGCGGCATACTCATAAAAAAGCTTTACATACGTGCGGTACTGTTCGATCGATACATCGGGCGGCGTCTGATGGTCGCAGGAAGCGATCAGCTTACCGCGCTTCATCGAAGGTAACAGACGCTCAAATTCCCGACGCATTGCCTCCTCGCCGAATTTCATGCACATCTTATCGAAATGCCCGATAAACGCCATTTTCGGCTGTTTGTCAATATACAGAGAAACATCCACGCCTGCCTGACGCTCCAGCGGGAACATACCGTCAGCACCAACCTCAGCATACCAATCCACCGCTTCGGTGATATCACCGTCCGAATCAATAAATACGGGAATTCCGTAGGAATGGATCACTTCGATCACACGCCGATAATAGGGTGCCAGAAATTCGTCAAAAAGATCCTTTGAGATCATCGGACCATTGTTATAGCTCATATCCTCTGCAAACGACATAAAATCAAACCGATGACGGGAGAAAACAGCGTGAAAGACCTTAATTAACCAATCGGCATACTCCTCTGCCATTTGCTTCAAAAGCTCGGGATAGTCATAAAAGCTGTAGAGATGATTTTCGATACCGAACATTTCACGCGGATACCAAAAAAAACCCTCTACCGTAAAGAAATGCAGCGTATCGCCTCGCGCGGATGTTTCGTGTAGCCAACGGTAATGATTTTCAGAGATCAAAGCTTCGGGATCGGGAAACAGCGTTTCACGAATCGCCGCATAGTCCTCTTCATCCGTCATAATGCCCGTACCGTATTCGGCAGGACGGGGCGTTCTGCCGGTTCGACAGCACACCGAGGTCTGAAGACATTTATCAAGACCAAAATAGTCCTGAAGCGCCTCCACCCCCGCTTTGTCCGCAGGCAATCCTTCCGAAAGCCAGCGATTCACGGTCAGATGCCACCACGGTGCCCATTCGATCACGGGCGCACGGTCAACCGGCTTCCCGCTAATATAAGCCGCAAAGCGTTCCGCAGCCGTCATTGCTTGCCTCCCGCCTCAACGAATGCCTTGATATTCTCCCACTTGGCGTGAGGGGGGATATCGCATCCCGAGGACAAAACAAAATTCTGATAGCCGGCAGCGCGCTTTGACAGATCCTCCACCGCCGCCTTGATACTGTCGCTTGTTCCGCCAACAAATTCTTCACTCGGTGAAATGTTGCCGAGAATGATCTTGTCAGAGGGCATTCTTTCCAGCATCGTGACAAGATCCACCGCGTCACCGAAATGGTATGCGGCAGCACCGTTTTGGGCAAGCGACGCGGTCATATCGGCAATATTCGGACCGCAATTATGATAAATGACCACAAAGTCATCATCCTGTACCGCATCAATGATTTCCTTGACATAGGGTGCTGAAAACACTTCTTCAAGATCAGGCGAAAGCAGTCCCGCAAGCGGCTCTGCCATCACGATTCCGTCAAGACCTGCTTCTTTATAAGCGAGCGCATATGCTTTCAGAAAGTCGGTTGCCTTTCTGAGCACCGCGTGGGTGAACTCTTCTTCACAAAGACAGTTCATCAACGCTTCTGTTACACCCATCAACCGCCCTGCCAGCGAATACGGACCAATCACGCCCGCAAGCGTCGGGCGATCAGTGACATATGATTTCGCAAGGCGTGCGGCTTCCACATACAGTGCCGTTCTGCCGTCACCAACCTTGGGGACTCGCAGTGCCTCGACACCTTCCATACCGTCATCCTCGGCAGAGACTACCTCGCCAAGCACCGTCGGCACTTCATCGTCACTGACCGAAAGCTCCGCACCAAACGCCTCTGCTTCTACCGAAAGATCCATCATTGTCACAGCCGCGGCAAGATCAAGGGCATCGGCAATTGCCTTAACGCCCTCCGCTTGCTTTTTGGCATCGTGTGTCACGGTATACACCGTCTCCCCTGTCAAAGCAACAGAAGGAAACGACAAAAGCGGCAACGTTTTTCCGATTTTGGGTAAATTTCTGACCCAGTCAAGCATTGTCATAGCTATCTCCAATCAAATCATAAAGCTTCTTGCCATTTCAGCGGCAGAGGCGGCATCCATCGTATAGCCGTCCGCGCCGATCTCGTCGGCAAATGCCTGCGTAACAGGAGCACCGCCAACCATAACCTTCACTTTGTCGC
>JAFTKF010000230.1 GCA_017453405.1 Clostridia bacterium | reverse complement strand
TCGCTCTCCTCGAAGCAAACACGTATCAGGATCAGAAGATGCTTGACCTCTACAAGTATGTAGATAGCAAGTTCTCGGCGTTTGAAACCGAATTCTGCCGCCTGAATATGGCATGGCAGAGAGAGCGCGACGAGAGAGTATGCGGCGACAACGCAATCGTCAACTATGTCAACGCCACCTTTTATCCCAAGCAGGTAGCAGACGTAACCGTTGGCGCAACCACCACTTCGGCATTCGTCTACAACCCTCTCCCCAACTGCGGCTATAACGGAAACCGCTAACATCCCCAAAGCAATAAGGGGCGCATTGCGCCCCTTATTGTGACACCGAAAGGAGAATAATATGGTAAACAGCAAACATATAGAACAAGGACTTGCGCGGTGGCTTGATATCGAACTTATGCCACAGCTTCCGCAAGACGGTTGGAAGAAAGTAGTCGCAGGTGCGGCGATGGCAATCGTGCTGAAGCGGTCCGAACAGATGCTTCAAAATCTCTCGCACAGTCCGTTTATGACGGCTCTTGAGATTTCTAACGATGATGGAGAAATCGATATCGATCTTATCGCACAAGAAGTCAAAGCAAACACACCCGATAAGGGCTTCATTATAGATATGCCTTTGATCGGCTCTATGACGATCAAGAAGCAGGACATCGAGAATCTACACCACATGATCAAGGAGGCGGCAAATGGATATCATTGACAAGCTTGAAGCACGGCACCGGGAAGAGGTTGCCGACATCGATGCCTACACGCGCTTGATGAACGAGGCAAGGGAGAATAGTATGCACCATCTCGCCGACGTTCTAAGCCTTGTTATCAAGGATGAGAAGTCGCACCGAGACTTCATTGCGGAATACATAAAAGAGTATCGTAAAAAATAATTTTTACCCCAAATTGACCCCAAATTATTTTCATTGTAGATTTTTGGCATAAAGTGCTACAAAAAGTAAAGAAAAAACGCACCTTTTGGTGCGTTTTTTAATATGGCGGAGATGGAGAGATTTGAACTCTCGCGCCGGGATAACCGGCCTACACCCTTAGCAGGGGCGCCTCTTCGGCCTCTTGAGTACATCTCCGTAACTCTTTCAGTCGCAAGTGGTATTATACCATAGAATACCGTATTTTGCAATAGGGTAAATTTTAAACTTTTTGTGAACAAAACGCTTTTTTACGGTGCTTTTCTCGATTGGGGTTGACGGATGTCAACCCCAATCGAAGAAAGCCGTCAAAAGAGGATTTTCTCTTCCAGCACCTTCACAAATGCCTCAAGACCCTCGCGATCATGTTCGTCAAAGCGGGAAAATTCGGGACTGTCGATATCGAGAACGCCGACGATCTTACCGCCTTGGAAGATCGGCACGACGATTTCGGAATTCGATGCCGAATCGCAGGCAATATGTCCCGGGAAGGCGTGCACATCCTTGACAAGCTGTGTCTTGCCGCTTGCCACCGCCGTACCGCAAACGCCCTTGCCGATTTCGATCTCCACGCAAGCTACCTTGCCCTGAAAAGGACCAAGCACAAGCCTACCGTTTTCTACAAGGTAGAAGCCTGCCCAGTTGAGTCGGTCAAGCGTATCGTAAAGAAGTGCTGCGGCATTGGCAAGATTGGCAATGCGGTGAGGTACGCCGTCAAGGATCGCCGCAAGCGTTTCATTCAGCTCCTGATAATTGACCATAGACACTCCTTATCTTGCGGCAAGCGTTCTGTTTTTATACTGCGGATCGCCCGTTACCTCGCGAATCAGCCGAAATTCGGGCGGCAGGATCACGGGAGTATCTTCCGAGCAAAGCTCGATCTCCACAATTGCCGTATCGGGCATAAAGGGATACACATCGATTTCCAGATACTGCCCCTCATACGAAAGCAAATAACGCGTCTTTCTTACCGGGCGCAGGGCAGGATCGGCATCGAGAAGCAGCGTCAGGTACTCGCGTTCGCTGATCACCGTTTCCTCTTCCACGCGTTTGACATCGCTGATAGGGCGTTTCACGGTTTTGAAATAGGTATAGTGTCCGCCTTCGCCGCGTTGGCGCACGCGGATCTCTTCGCCATCTTGGGCAACAAGATAGGTCTGCAGGATCTCGGTGCGATGGCAGAAGGGATTGGCTTCCAGCCACGCGATATCGGGATAGGCAATGAGATACTTGCGCTCGATCTCATAATGCTCGCCCTCGCCGAGGAAGGATGCGATCTCACACAAAAGGCGGCGCATCTTGCCTTCAAAATCGGTGCTGTTATCGATCAGGCGGAAATGCGGATGTCCCGTCCACGCCGTAATGATCTTGTTATCCAGCGCGATTGCCTCTTCCACTGTCTCGGTGCGTGCCGCGTTGTTGGCAGTGGTGTAGTACTTCTCTGCCCCCAAAGCCGCCGTCACCAGATGGAATACCGCATCGTAGCTATCGCGAAGCTCTACCTCGTGCTTGCCGATATAGGCAAGGCTCTCGCGGTATTCTTCGTCGTTCATATATGCACGGTTGTCAAGAGCGCCTCGGTCACATACGATCAGAAGCTTCTCGCAAGGCATCGTGCTTGCGGCATAGGCAAACACCTCTTCCTTGGTGATCTGAAGCTTCATCTGGCATTTCTGATGATCCACGTTTTTGCCACAGGTCCAGGGCGCAACGCCCCCCGTGATCAGCTCGGTCGCGGTCTCGGGAACGAATAACACACGCCAGCCGCGCTCTTCAAAATAGGATTTGATCCATGTCATCGCCGTGCTCTTGCCCCCACAAGGGCCGCCCGTGATGACGATCTTCTTGATTTCCATCGGCATATACCTCCTTGTGCACGATCCTTTGGGATCCTCACAGCGCTATCATAGCACAAAATCGCGCTTTTTGCAAGCAGTTGACGCAAAAGAAGCAAAAAGATAATGGAAAAATCACAAAAAGTTTACAATCCACACTTGCATCCATAGGATTTCTATGCTATAATATGTCGGTTTCACGTAATTGAAAAATAAATGATGATAATTGAGGTATCCCGATGGATTACAAACAGAATCTTCTCTTTTTTGACCACAAGCGCACCAAGCGCTGGACGATCGTGTCCTATTTCGCCTATCCCTTCTTCGCCGTTGCCGCCATTATGCTCTTTATGTCGGGCGGCTGGGTGGCAGCCGCCCTTCCTGCAGCCGTCCCCGGTGTCGTGATTCTTGTGCTTGCCCTCAATATGTTCACTTCGGAAAAGCATATCAAGGGGCAGATCGAGATCATCCGTAAAAAGGCAGAGGAAGAAGCCCTTGCCTATCTCGACCATCCCCATCAGAATCCCGACCTTTTCTTTATCTTTGAGGGCTATGACCGTATGAACGATACTCTGACCCTCAGAAAAAACCGCAACGGACGCGTCTTCTCCACCGTCTATGTCGTGACCTATATGCTCATTGAGGGCAACAACCTCCGCGTGTGGCAGGGTAAATATTCCCTGATCGAGGATAAGGTCGATGTCTTCGCCAAGGATATCCCGATGAATACCCTCTCGGAAGCCACCCTTCTCAACGAATCGAGAAAGCAGGTCTGCATCGACGGCGCTGAGCACACCATTCCCACCGTCGCCGTCATCGTCCATAACAACGACAAAACCCCCGCCGTCATCGCCGACTGTATGATCTACAGCTACGACATGGAACGCTTCACCGGCAACCTAGCCCACGGCATCTCCCGCGCCAAAACAGGAAAGTGATGGGAAATGCCTCGGTGATCCCGCCGAAAACTACACCAAAGAGTTCGGTTTTTGGGCTGACTAAGGACAACGAAAAGGAGATAATAAAAATGAACACCTTCGCCGAACAACTCAAAACAATGAGAACCGAGGCGGGATGGACGCGCCCGAAGGTTGTGGAGCGTGTAGGCGTTCCGCTTCGCACCATCGAAGAATGGGAAGGGGGTCGTCGCACCCCGCCCGACTACGTGCAGCACCTCGTGCTCGACCGCTTGGCTCTTGAGATTGAAAAGGATAAATAAAACAAAGAAAGCTCCGAGGCTCAACCCCTCGGGGCTTTTTCGTGAATTTGTATGAAAGATTAAAAACTTTTTTGGCTATATTGTCAATTGAAAAAATGTGGTAAAAGGTGTAAAATTGCGCTTAAGTTTATCAAAAAATCAAGAAAATCTAAAAATTAATTTTGGAGGAAATATGAAAAAGGTCATTATTTCATTAATCTTTTTATTGGTGCTTTGTGTTACCTTCATAGGACTTTCGTCCTGCGGCTATGGTACTACAACAACGGCAGCGTCGACGACAACCGAGGCACCGACCACAATCAAAGTGGAAACTACCACAACCGAAGCAGTGGATATACCCGAGGGACCGACTAGCGAAGGGTTATCTTTTGAATTGAACGAACGAGAAAACGGGTATATTGTAAACGGTATAGGTAGTTGTGAAGATTACGATATCGTAATACCCAAAACATACAACGGTAAGCCTGTAACGGGTATTAAGGGGCTTGCATTTTACAAGTCCGTTATTACGAGCGTCGTAATTCCCAATAGCGTGACAAGTATTGGCAATGAGGCATTTCGGGATTGTAAAAGGCTTACGAGCATCACAATGCCTGATAGCGTGACAACTATGGGTGATGGAGTATTTTTGTATAGCGATAAATTAATATATAACGAATACGAGAACGGAAAATATCTTGGTAACACTCAAAATCCTTTCGTTATTTTGGTGGATACAATATCAACTGATTTTTCGTCATTTGTAGTTTCACCCAAAACAAAGATAATTTATGAGAATGCATTCCGTGATTGCAAAAGCCTCGAAAGCCTTACAATTCCTGACAGTGTGACGGTTATTGGCGATAGTGCGTTTGCTGATTGCAGCAGTCTCACGAGCATCACAATCCCCAGTGGGATAACCAGTATTAGCGGTAGTACGTTCTCCCGTTGCGAGAGCCTTACAAGCATCACAATTCCTAATAGTGTGACAAATATTGACGGTAATGCTTTCAGCGGATGCCGTAGTCTTACAAGTATCACAATTCCCAAAAGGGTAACCGATATTAAAGGTTCTACGTTTGCCAGTTGCAGTAGCCTTACAAGCATTACGATTCCCGACAACGTGACGAATATTGGTAGTGGTGCGTTCTATACTTGCAGTAGCCTTACAAGCATTACGATTCCCGACAGCGTGAAG
>JAFTKF010000020.1 GCA_017453405.1 Clostridia bacterium | reverse complement strand
GCCTGCACCTGTGCGCCGTATTTGCCCACGATACCGATATAGTAGCGGCGTGCCTCGTCTTCCCAAGGCTCGTCGGCATCCAGTGCGCCGAATTTGCCGAATCCGTCTGCCGAGAACAGCACGCGGTCGGCGGCGTCATAGGTGACCATAACCTCAGGCCAATGTACCATCGGCGCAAAGACGAAGGTGAGGGTGTGCTTGCCGAGCGAGAGGGTCTCGCCGTTTTCGACCGTAACGACTCTGCCGTCAAGCGAAAGGGTTTCGAAAAAGCCCGCGATCATTGCCAGCGTTTTTTTGTTGGCTACCACCTTTGCCTTCGGATAGGTCTGCAGGAAGGTGGCGATGTTGGCGCTGTGGTCGGGCTCCATATGCTGAACAACGAGATAATCGGGCTCTCTTGTGCCGAGTGCGCCTGCGAGATTATCCAGCCATTCGTGGGTGAAGTGAATATCAACGGTGTCCATAACGGCGATCTTATCATCCAAAATTACATAGGAATTGTATGCCATACCGTTTGGTACGCGGTATTGACCTTCAAAAAGATCAACTTTTTTGTCATTGACACCGACATAAAGAATATCATTGGTTATTTTCATCAGCGGATTCTCCTTTATTGATTGCTTTACGCTGATAGTATAGCATATTTTTTCTTCGAAATCAAGAACTATTCCTAAATTTGTTTGAAATTTTTTAAAAAATTTTCATCGGCAAGGAGATTGGCGATGATAGTGGAGGCGTTGCCCGTTCCGTAGAGGGTGGAAGGGGGTGGGGCGGTGTTGGCAAGAGAGGCAAGAAGGGCTTCTCCTGCCGTCAGGACATCCTGATAGCGGCAGGGGGTGAGCGTGAGATGCCCCGAGCGCACGCCTTCGCCGCGCTCGGTTCGGTTACGCAGAACGAGAGTGGGCTTACCGAGGGCAACAGCTTCCTCCTGAATGCCCCCTGAATCGGTGAAGACGGCATCTGCGCGAAAGAGAAGATTCGAAAAGACATAGGGAGAAAGCGGCTCGGAAAGAATGGCGTTTTCGGTGTCTCGGAGGGCGTTTTGGGCGGCTTCACGGATATCGGGGTTTTTGTGCATCGGGTAGAAAAGAAGGCATTCGGGGTGAGCGGCGAGAAGCGTTGCCATAGCGGCAAGTGCTTCTCCCAGAGGCTCGCCCCAATTTTCGCGGCGGTGCGCGGTGAAGAGGATCAGGCGTTTGCCTCGTGCTTGTTCAAGGATCGGATGCGTGAATCCATCGTCCAGCACCGAAACAAGATGGTCGATACCGGTGTTGCCCGTGACGGTGATCGCTTCGGGTGAGATTTTTTCACGGATCAGATTCTCTTTGGCATCCTCGGTGGGGGCAAAGTGGTGGCTTGCGGTAAGGGCAATGACGCGGCGGCAATATTCCTCGGGGAAGGGTGAGAAAAGATCGTGCGAGCGAAGCCCTGCTTCGATGTGCAGAACCGGAATGGATTCGAGAAACGCGGTTTCTGCCGCAACCAGTGCGGTGGCGGTATCGCCCTGCACGAGTACGGCGTCGGGGTGGGTTTTCAAATAGATCGGAATGAGGGCATCCTTCAGGCAGGCGGTGAATTCGGCAAGGCTTTGTCCTGTTCGACGGAGCGCGAGATTGTAGTTTGGCGAAAGGGCTAATTCCTTAAAAAGGGGAGAGAGCATATCGCTGTGCTGGGCGGAATTGACTTCGATGATTTCGACGGTCTTCTTTTTTCGCAGAGCGGCAAGCAGAGGGGCGAGCTTGATGGCTTCGGGGCGTGTGCCGTAAATGACAAGGTAACGCATAGGACTCCTTGGTTTTTTTCTTTTAGTGTGTCCCGCGAGGCGGCTTTTTTTGCAAAAAACAAGGAGATTGTCGGAGAAGCTGACAGAAAAGTTTACAATTGAGGGCTTGCGAGGGGTAGACAAACGCTTGTTTGTATGGTATAATACAAAAAGTGCGGTATGACCGCTTCGACAGTTTAGCTGTTTTTTTGAGTAGAATTTACGTTCAGGAGATCACGTATGAGAACACAGAAAATCTTGGCTTGTTTTTTGGCGCTTTGGATGCTCGTGCTTTCGTTTGCCGCTTGCGGTGGCGAGATCACGACGGGTTCGACCGAATCCCAAACCCCGACGACGAGTACCCCGACGACGACCGATCAGGTGCCGTCGACCGATGACAAAACGAAAGATACCACCGACAAGGGTCAGAGTGGGGGCGAGGTGCCCACCACGACCGACAAGGGTCAGAGCGGTGGCGAGGTGCCCTCGACCACGGAAGGCTCTTCCTCGGGCGAGACCCCCGATGACAGCGATTGGCTTGCGGGCTATCTTGATAAGATGCCTGTTTTCACGATCAACACCACCGATAATGCTCCCATCGTTTCCAAGGAGGAATATATTGGTGGCAAGCTGACGGTGGACTGCAGTGAGGAAGCCTATGAGATGGAAAATGCGGTGATCGAGATCCGCGGCAGAGGCAACTTCACTTGGAATGATGTGGAGAAGAAATCCTACCGTATCAAATTTGAAAAGAAGACCAACCTGCTCGGTCAGGGGGGCGGTCCTGCCCGTTCCTGGACGCTCTTAGCGGTGCACTGCGATCAGTCGATGCTGAGAACGGCGGCGGCTTTGACGCTGGCGGGCAAGCTTTCGGGTATTGATTTTTCGTCCTCCGTGCGCTTTGCGCAGGTATACCTGAACGGCGAATATATGGGTGTATATCAGGTATCCGAGCAGATGCAGGTGCAGGATTACCGTGTCAACGTGGATGATACGGTGACCGAGGGTGCTGAGATCGGCTTTCTGGTCGAGCTTGACACGCAGGCAAGCGAGCTTCCCGTGCATGACGGCTTTGGAAATAAGTATGAGATCAAGAGCGATATCTGGAATGACGATCAGTACGACTATATTGCCGACTGTCTGAACCTTGCCTTTGAATCGCTTCTGACCGGCGAAAAGGAATACATTGAGAGTCTGATCGATCTCGATTCGGTGGTCGATACCTATCTCGTGGAGGAGCTTTTCAAGAATCTTGACGTGGGATGGGGTTCGTTCTATATGTACCAGCACATCGGCGGCAAATTGCATTTTGGACCTGTGTGGGACTTTGACCTCGCCGCAGACAATGCCGATGCGAACGACAGAAACCCCTATTTCCCTCAGCCTGAATATATTTATGTCGGCAGTGGCTCTTACAATTATTCGCAGAGCCATCCGTGGTTCATCAAGCTGATGGAATACGATTGGTTCCAAGAAATGGTCAAGACCCGTTGGTTTGAGATCACCGATACCGTCAACGAAGTGCCGAAGTATGTACGCCGCGTGGCAGAATTGTATTCCGAAGATTTCGACAAGAATTTTGAGCGTTGGCCGATCTTCGGACAGAAGATCAACCGCGAGCCTATGCAGGTGCAGGCGCTGAAGAACCACGACGAGCACGCGGAATACGTGGCAAAGTGGCTGGAGCAGAGAATCAGCTGGCTGAATGACTATTTTAGTGGTGAAGTCGAAGCGCTTCCTTCGGGCTCGCCCACCGATTTCAAGGGCTCGGGCGGTAAGGGTACACAGCGTGATCCTTATCTCGTTTCGACAGCGAAGGATTTCAATGAATTCACCTATGCGCTTTCGCTGGGTGCAACCTTTGAAGGCAAGTATTTCATTCAGACCGCAGACATCGATATGGCAGGCTACATCGGCTATAACGGTATCGGTGCGGCAGGCAATTTTGCAGGTACATATAACGGCAACGGTTATGTGATCAATGCCGTGATCGCGGGCAATGACGAAGCAGTCTTCCCGTATGTTTCGGGTACGGTGATGAATGTCATTACCACCGGTTCGGTCAGCAATATGGCGCAGGCGGCAGGTATTGCCCGTTCGGTAAGACGCGGCGGCGCGCTGATCAACTGCTGTTCGTATATGACAGTGACCTCCTTCCGCCAGGCGGCGGCAGGCATTACCGCTTCCAACCAGTCGGGCGGCGGTACGGTTTCGGGCTGTGTCTTTATGGGTGCGCTGAGCTGTGAAAACGGCGAGACGGGTGCTATCAATATCTTTATTGAGGGTCGTGGCGGTGAATTCAGCCATAACTACTGCCTTGACACGGCAATTGGTACTTCGGTCGGCAACGAAACGAGCGTTAAGGCTTCCGAGATTGCGACAATGCCTGAGGTGCTGAACGCGAATCTTGCTTCTCTTGCGGGAGGCGCGGATCAGAGACTGCTCTGTCAGTGGGAAGTGACGCAAGACGGCGCGCTTATGCTGAAGCATCGATAATTGGAATCTGAAAACAATCAAAACCACCGGTTCAACCGGTGGTTTGCACAGCCCCTATAAGGGGCAAATACAGGCTTAACCCCTAAAAGGGGCACAGAAAGTTTGACATCGCATTACAATCACAGGCAGCCGCTCACGTGCGGCTGTCTTTTTTAT
>JAFTKF010000229.1 GCA_017453405.1 Clostridia bacterium | reverse complement strand
GCGAAAGCACTGGCGGAGGCGGATTTTGATGTCACGGTATACGGTATGGATATCGTGGGCGACCTGCCCGCGCTTTCCGGACTGAAAAAAGCCGCCACTCTGAAGGAAGCCCTGAACGGTAGCCATATTCTGATCCTTCCACTGCCCTACAGCTACGACGGCGAAAAAATCAATGCACCCCTTGCTACCCGCGCGATCACGCTTGCCGAGCTGTTCGCGTATCTTTCTCCCAACACCAAAATTGCGGCAGGACTGCTCGGAAGACACCTGCCTGAGCAATTTCTTGTTTTTGATTATTCCGAAAGCGAGCCCTTTGCGATCAAGAACGCACGCGCCACCGTCGAGGGGGCACTTGCGATCGCCATTCGCGAAAGCCCTGCCATTCTGTGCAAAAGCCACTGTGTCGTCACGGGCTACGGCAGGATCGGCAAAATGCTCGCTTCCTCCCTATCTGCGCTTGGCGCGCGTGTCAGCGTGGTCGCACGCTCCGCAAAAGACCGCGCGTGGGCATTCAGCGAAGGGCTTTGCGCCCACAGCTTCGATGCCCTGCCCACCCTTGCGCCCACAACCGATTTTCTCTTCAATACCGTTCCCTCGTCGGTCATTGGCAAAAACACCCTGTCCGCACTGCCTTCTGACACCACCGTGATCGAGCTTGCCTCCCTTCCCGGCGGCATTGATCTGCGTGCGGCAGACGAACTGGGTGTTCGTGTCATCACCGCGCTGGGATTACCGGGCAAATACTCCCCAAAAAGCGCAGGCAGGATCATTGCCGACTGCGTCAGGGATGCCTTCGGGCTGTGAGGTCGCGATGAAAGAAAAACTCACCGTCGGCTTTGCGTTCTGTGGCTCGTTCTGCACGCTTTCGCGTGCCATCGAGGCGATGAAACGCCTTGCCGAAGACTATGACGTGATCCCGATCTTCAGCGAACGGATGGCAAGCACCGACACACGCTTCGGCAAAGCCGAAGCAATCACCGACACCATCGTGAAAATCGCAAAGCACACCCCCATTACCACGATCACCGAAGCAGAGACCGTCGGGCCGCAAAAGCTGTTTGATCTTTTGGTGATCGCCCCCTGCACGGGCAACACGCTGGCAAAGCTTGCAAACGGTATCATTGACAGCACCGTGCCGATGGCGGCAAAGGCGCATCTGAGAAACGAACGCCCCTTACTGCTAGCCCTTGCCTCCAACGACGCCTTATCCACAGGGCTTTTGAATGTCGCAACACTCACCGTCCGCAAGCACTGCTATTTCGTACCCCTGAGTCAGGACGATCCTTGGCAAAAGCCCTTTTCTCTCGTTGCCCACTTTGATCTGATCCCCGAAGCCGCAAAAGCGGCACTGGCTGGCAAACAACTCCAGCCAATGCTGCTCTCACCACCCGTCCAAAGGACCTGATTATGAAACACTGTATCATCTCGATGCCGTCGATGACCTTTGCGCAAAAAGCGCGCACGGTCCTCGCGGCAAATGCCATTGAAGCGCTTGTGAGTAAATTGCCGCACGAGCTATCGGAAAAAGGCTGTGCCTGGGGCATTTCTCTTGCCTGCAAGGATACCGAGGAAGCCCGACGCATCCTCACCGTCTCGGATGTGCCCTTCAAGCGTGTGTGGCATCGGGAGGGCTGATGCTTTTTTGAAAACGGAAGGAAACCGTATGAACTATGTGTATCTTGATAACGCCGCCACCGCCTACCCCAAGCCGCCCTCGGTCGAGAGCGCGTTTCTTACAGCCGCTCACACCGCCTTCGGGAATGCGGGACGCAGCTCCCATCACCCCGCCCGTCTTGCCGCCGACTGCCTGTATGACTGCCGCTCACGCATCGCCTCGCATTTTGGGGGCGATGCCACGCGCGTGGTTTTCTGCGAAAGCGCTACCCACGCCCTGAATCTTGCCATCAAAGCACTCACGCCACCCGATTCGCACCTTTTGCTTTCCCATATGGAGCACAACGCCACCCTGCGCCCGACCTATGCACTACAAAAAAAGGGAGTCAGCTACAGCCTTTATGCCTGCGGCGCAAAGGGGGCAAGCAACGAACAAGAGGATACCGCGGCAGTGCTTGCCTCGCTTGAAAAACAGCGCAAGCAAAATACCGTGGGGGTCATCGCCTGCCACCGTTCAAACTGTCTGCCCCTCACATTGCCCCTGCAGGCGATCGGCGACTATTGCCACAAAAACGGGCTGTTCTTCATCGTCGATGCCGCGCAGTCGGCAGGTACTTGCCGTATTGATCTCGAGCGCTATCACATCACCGCCCTTTGTGCGCCCGGTCATAAGGGACTGATGGGATTTCGCGGCACAGGCTTTGTTCTCTTTGGCAAAGCCGTAAAAGACGAAGCCCTGCAGACGCTTTTGGAAGGAGGAAGCGGCAGTGACTCCCTGGCACTCACGATGCCATCTCTCTTGCCCGAGCGTCTGGAAGCAGGCACGCGCCCGATTGAAGTGATCGCCGCCCTTGCCGAGGGTATCCGCTTTGTCGAAGGGGTGGGCTGTGAAAGCATCGGGGAAAAGGAAGCCTATCTCAGCGCCTATCTGAAGGATCGCCTGAAACGCCTGAAGCATATTCGCCTTTTGATGCCCCATCGCACATCCCACGCCACCGTACTCTTTCAGGTGGACGGCAAAAGCCCCTCTGCCGTTGCCGAAGCCCTGAGCGATGGCGGTATCTGCCTGCGCGACGGACTGCACTGCGCCCCTCTCGCCCACCGTCTTGTCGGAAGCGAAAAAACAGGTGCGCTTCGCGCCTCCTTTGGCTATTTCAATACCGAACGCGATGCCGATGCCTTGGTTTACGCCCTGAAGCACCAATAGTCAAGACCACCGGTTCAACCGGTGGTTTGCTTTTCTCTCTCCATCCACATTAAATGAATAGCACCACCACGCCCTGCAACCCATAAACATGCTGCTACTCCAAGGCTCGCCCTCCGGGAGAGCTCCCGCGTCAGCGGGTGAGAGGGCTCTTGCTTTGCCCTCCGTCACATCGAATGATGCCGCTTGCGGCAGTTGACACATCTCCCCAAGGGCAAGGCTTTTTTCGGGCTTGCTTGTCGCTCGCCCCTCTTGTCATCGCTTCGCTTGTTTCCGCTCCTCCGGTAGAAGCGGGGGATTTACACTATCAAAAAACGCCGATGCCGACGAAATTCGTCAGCATCGGCGTTTGCCTTGCGTATTCACTTGATCATTCGCTGTCGGCACTGTCCGTACCGTCTGCACTTTTCGGGGGCAGAGTGGAATCCTCTTCCCCGAGGTCATCGAGCATCATTTGTCTGACATAATTACTGAGTTCAAAGGAATTCATTTCATCAAAACGATCGGGCATCACCGATCCGACCACGTGAAGCGCAATGGTCGTACTGCGCCACGGAAACCGCTTGAAGACCTTCTCGGTATTGGTCATCGTGATCACGGCAATCGGCGCATTTGCCTTTCTTGCAGTGGAAAAGGGAGCGGCGCGGAAGGGCAAAAGCTTACCTGACTTACTGCGCGTGCCCTCGGGCGAAATGGCAACCGAGGCGATCCCCTCGCGGATCCACTCGGCACTCTTCTCAACGGTGGAGCGCGCCTTCATCGGGCTCTTGCGGTCAATGGTCAGAAAGCCTGCCATATGCATATATTTGCCTGCCACCGGAATCTTTTCGTTTTCGGGCTTGGAGATCATCACAAGGCGCTTGACGGGGATCTTCATGATCAGAACAAAGGGATCAATGATCGAGCGGTGATTGTAAACCGCAACAAATGTACCCTCAGGAAGCTTTTCAAGACCCGACACCTTGACCTTGACACGGAAAAAGAGAAGAAGCTGACCGATCGCCTGCCGTGTGACCCAATAGAAAAAGGGATGCGGGGCTGTGATCGGTTTTTTCTTGTTCACAAACAAGCCGATCAGCGCAGCAAAGATCACGAAAACCAAAAACGCGGCAAGATACATAGGGAAAAACAAGACGATCGGCAAAAAATAATAGTACCAGACGGTATACAGTCCCGTAAGGTAAAAGATACCGACGGAGGATACCGCCGCAATCAAAGAAAACAAGAGTGTCATATCACGCCTCCACAGAAGAATCTGTCCTTATTGTATCATTTTTCCGGTACTTTGTCAATTCTTTCCCGCTTTCTTTTGACGGGAGTTTTTGAAAGCCTTACCGATTCCGACTGATGCTTTGCCGCCTGCGGGAGTCTCTTTGGAAACGGCGGGCTTTGCGGGCTTCTTTTTCTTTTTGACCGAATACCCGAACGAGCCGATCTTTTTCCCGAGCGTATAATACGAGCCGTGCATATAGGCAAGAAGTCCCGCTTTTTCAAGGCGGAATTTGCCCGTTTCGTCGATAATATCCTCACTGACGCGCATTTTAACAATATCCGCAAGGATCATATCATGCGTGCCGAGCGGAACGATGTCCGTCACACGGCATTCAAGCGACAGCGGACTTTCCGAAAGCGAGGGCGCATTCACCGCCTCCGACGGCTCTGCCGTCAGGTGGCAAGCCTCGAATTTGTTCACATCCCGACCCGAACGCACACCGCAGAAATCGCAGGCACGTACCAAGGTCGAAGGCACAAGATTGATGACGAATTCGCCGTTTTTCGTGATCAGGTCATAGGAATACCGCGACTTTCTCACCGAAATATAGGTTTTGGCAGGATGCGTGTTCACAATTCCCGTCCACGCCACCGTCATCACGTTCGGCTCATCCACCGTTCCCGAGGTCACCATCACACAGGGAAGCGGTGCCATAATCACCGCGCCCTCAAATGCTCTTTTTGCCATACGCTATCTCCTTATCCCTTTTGGATGTTAGCGTTATTGTACCATAAATTCCTTCAAAAAGCAACCGCTACCATCTCTTTTTCTGAAGAAATCCCCCCATTCCCCGCGCCAAACGCGTGTGAAACATTAAAAAAATTTACAAAATATTGTGTTTTTTTCCAAAAAGTACTTGACTAAAGACACAATATAAGGTATAATATGAGTGAAAAAGATTCTTTTTCATTTTTTCTCTCTTTTCACGAAAAAAGACATTTGCGCGGAATGCCGACCGTCGCAGGTGTCTTTTTCGTTTTTTCGGGAAATCCGCCTTCCGATTCCGTTTCGCCGAAATTCGCGTATTCGGTATGATACACTGTTTGAAAGGCACGCCTTATACCAAATCCGCGAAGAAATCCCAAAAGATGGGAAAGAAAAACTGCATAAAGAATTGACTTTATATCCACAATCGTGTATAATATATTGTGGTAAAGAATGGGTATTTTTCCCGTTATCCCCTATGAAAGGACTGATTATCTTGTCAAACACCGAAAACAACCCTACCACCAGAAAAGGCGGTATTTCCGTCAAAACGGAGCATATTTTCCCCGTTATCAAAAAATGGCTGTATTCCGAGAAGGAGATCTTTCTGCGCGAGCTTGTCTCCAACGCCTCGGACGCCGTTACCAAATTAAAACGCCTTGCCTCGCTGGGCGAGATCACCCTTCCCGATGACGAAGCCTTTGCCGTCACCGTCACGCTGGATGAAGAAGCAAAGACCCTGACCGTTTCGGATAACGGCATCGGTATGACCGCAGACGAAGTTGAAAAATACATCGGCAACATCGCGCTGTCGGGCGCTGTTGACTTCATCGAGCAGTATGAAAAGGGCGACAATGCAGGCGGCATCATCGGTCACTTCGGACTTGGCTTTTACTCGGCATTTATGGTTGCCGACACCGTGGAGATCATCACGAAATCCTATCAGGATGCCCCCGCCGTTCACTGGGTACTGAAGGACAACGGCGAATACGAAGCCACCCCTTACGAAGACGAAAAGTCGCGCGGCACGGATATCGTGCTTCACCTTAACGAGGAAGGAAGCGAATATGCCAAGAGCGCAAAGCTTCGCGAGGTGCTTGACAAATACTGCGCTTTTATGCCGGTCGAGATCTATCTTGTAACCGAAACCGATACCGAAGAGGAAGAGGACAAACCGAACGAGCCGATCAACGATACCACGCCCCTCTGGCTGAAGACTCCCTCGGAATGCACTGACGAAGAGTACAAAGAATTCTATCAAAAGGTCTTCCGCGACTACCGCGAGCCACTCTTTCAGATCCATCTGTCCGCCGACTACCCCTTAAACTTCAAGGGTATTCTCTATTTCCCTGCCATCAAAAATGAGTATGAAAGTCTGGAAGGACAAGTCAAGCTGTATTACAATCAGGTCTTTGTCGCCGACAACATCAAGGAAGTCATTCCCGAATACCTTCTGCTTTTGCGCGGCGTGCTCGACTGCCCCGAGCTTCCCTTGAATGTCTCGCGCTCCTATCTGCAGAACAGCGGCTATGTCACCAAGATCGCCAACCACATCACCAAAAAGGTTGCCGACAAGCTCGTCTCGCTTTGCAATAACGAACGCGAACGCTACGAGGGCTTCTGGAAGGATATCAAGATCTTCGCCGAATACGG
The DNA here is from genome assembly GCA_017453405.1 of Clostridia bacterium. Classification (GTDB taxonomy): domain Bacteria; phylum Bacillota; class Clostridia; order Oscillospirales; family CAG-272; genus RGIG1993. The sequence continues at coordinate 1,692 of JAFTKF010000229.1, read as the reverse complement.
TGCTTTGCGCGACAAGAAATTCTTTGAGCGCGTCAAGGGCGCTTTACTGCTGGAGTTGTCCGATGGCAAATACAAAACACTTGACGAATACCTGAATACCGAAAGCGAAACGCCCAAGGATACGGTCTATTATGCCACCGACCCCGTCGCGCAGGCACAGTATATCAAGCTTTTTGAGGATCGCGGCATTGAAGTTGCCATTCTCTCGCATACACTGGATATGCAGTTCATTTCGCTTCTTGAAGATGACAAAAAGATCAAGTTCTCGCGCGTGGACTCCTCGACCGATGCCTTGAAAAAGGAAAGCGAAGTCTATGAAAACGAGGAAATGGTGGCACTGTTCCGCAAAGTCAGCGGAAAAGACGATCTGAAGGTCTCTTTTGAAGCGCTGAATGACGAAGCCACCCCCGCTCTTCTGACCGTCAGCGAAGAGGATCGCCGCTTTGCCGATATGATGAAGATGTACGGCAATATGTTCCCGCAGGGTATGGAACGCCCCGAGAGCACGACCCTTGTTCTCAATCAGGAAAACGCCCTGATCCGCCGCCTTGCCGAGGTGCTGGATACCCCCCTTGCCGAAACCTGCGCGAAACAGATCTATTCGCTTGCCACCTTGGCACAGCGCAGCCTGACGGCAGACGAACTGCGCGACTTTTTGCTCGGTAGCTACGATGCGCTGAAGCTTGCGCTGAACTGATGGATGCCGCCGAGATCATAAGACAAAATATTGCGAAAGACCGTGAAAAGCTTGACCGCCTCTATGCACGCCTGCCCTGCTACGCCGAGGAACTTGCTACAGAGCTTCTCGGCGTTGGCAATCACGAGGCAAGCGATGAGGAACTGGAGCTTTCCTATCACGAGCTGAAGGAGAAGCTTTCGGGAGTATCTGATACCGCTACGGCACTTGATACTGCCACCATCCCCTCCCCCCTGCGCGACGCCGAAAACGCCATTCTTGCGGCAGAAACCGTCAAAGCACTTGCCGAAAAGGCAACTGTCTATTCCTTTCTGCCCGCGCTCGATGCGCAGGAGGGAAAATGCGCCTATTTCCGAAACGCGTATTCCGACGAAGCCTTCCGCATCTTCAAGCGCTATCTCACCCGACCGACCGTCAGCTATACCGACTCGCCTGCCGATGCCTGCCGCGATGTCTTCAACGAGCTTGCCTCCTTTGCCATTCTTCCCATCGAATCCTCCAAGGACGGCATTCTTTCGGGCATTGCCCGTCAGGTGGCACGCTACGAGCTTTCCCCCGTCTTATACTGTATGGTATCCCAGCCCGGCTCGGAAGAGGCGATGCGCTTCGGACTGTATGCCGCATCCCCCGTATTGATCGAGGATGCCGACGGTCTTTCTGCCATTCTTTTCACCCAAAACAGCGACAGCCTGTTCCCCCTCATTCTTGCGGCAGACGCACTGGGATGCGCCCTTGCCTTCTCGCGGGAAACGGGAGAAGCGCAGGGCTTTGCCAATACCTATGAGCTTACCTTCCGCCGCAAGGAAGGCGCTTTGCCGAACGCTGTGTTTCTGCTGTCTTTGCTTCTTCGCTGTGAATATCCGCACCACCAGCTTTCGGGACTTTACCGAACGCTGCATTCCCAATAAACCAATAAATGAATAGAAAGTGATTACCGATATGACCAAAACCTTCGTATACAAAACACGCGGCACGTGCTCGCGTGAGATCACCGT
>JAFTKF010000019.1 GCA_017453405.1 Clostridia bacterium | reverse complement strand
TTGACGTGATGTATCACCGTGCGGGAGATAGCGAAGGCATCGCCCTTTACCAAAACGGAGACGGCGTTGTTTTCGATCTTTGCGGCGGCAGCTATTCGCAGCTTTATGCAAATTATCAACTGCTATCCGACTGCGGCGCGCCCGAGGTAGAGGCGCTGGTCTGTACGCATTACCACAGCACAATGCCTACAACACTTTCCAGATTTTCAAAGGCAGTCCTGATCCGCACCGTTTATCTGCCACTACCCGCAACCGAAGAAGAAAGCCTAATTTTCAAGCAACTGCTTGAGGTTGCGGACGATCGGCGCGTTACAGTGGTGACATATCAGCACGGGAAAACGGTTTCATTGCGCAAAGATCTTTCCTTTGTGCTATCCGATCACTGTTACAACGATCGGTCAAGCGAGCCTGCCTTTGCACTTGACATCTCGCTTTTCGGCAGAGAAGTCAGATACGAAAGCTCCTCGTACCGTGAATACCAAAAAGAAAGTGACGGGGTGCTAACACCCGTTGAAGCCGTGTATCTGATCCTTGGCGCACACGGCCCTGTTCCCAAGCAGGACGCTGCTGTCCTTACCTCTGCTCTTACCGATCGCATTTTGATCGGCGACCGCGATGTGCTTGACTGCCTTCGGTGGCAGGGTGGCGGACACGCCGTTTTATTTCCCGAATTTTATTATTTCCGTATGAATCGACCCTGATCGCATTCTGAAAATGTCAATTCCGCGCGAATCGCATAAGATATTAGGGAAGAGCCTTTTGCTCTGAATTCAGTAGAGGAGGACCCTAACTTTTATGGGAGAAAACAGATTTTCCTGCTCGGGCGGCGCCGCCTCCGCCGCACGGGAAACCTTTGGCATCGAGACAAGTCGCATTCTGGATGCCTGCCGCGACAGGGATTGCTTTGAAGACGTACGGGTATTTTTGACGGGCGTTGGCGAGGAGCTGATCGCGCGCACCAATAACGTGCGTGTGAAATGCGCCAAGCTTTCGGGCGCCAATATCGTTACCTCGCCGATCCAATTCAACCGTGGCTTTTATGCGGTAGACATCAAATTTTATGTAAATCTTGTCTTTGAGGTCTGCGTACCGATGGGGCAATCGCAGGAATTTGAGGGTGTAGCGGTGATCGAAAAGCGCGTGGTGCTGTTTGGCGGAGAAAGCAATGTCAGCGTATTCCGCAGCAGTGATACCGAAAGCTTTTGCCAGATTCCCGAGCCCGTTTGCTGCAAGAAAAAGGACCCCGAGGCAGTGGTCGAGGTGCTGGAGCCTATCGTGCTTGCCGCACGCATCGTAGACCGCGCAGAGGAGTGCAACTGTTGCTGCTCGTGCTGTGATATTCCCGCACAGATCACTGATTGTCTGAACGGAACCCTCTCGGATGGCGACGATTGCCGCCACCTTGCGGTTTCACTGGGACTGTTTTCGGTGGTACGCCTTGTGCGCCCCAGCCAGCTCTTAGTGCAGGCAACCGAATTCTGCCTGCCTGATAAGGAATGTGTCAGCCCCAGTGAAGAGGACCCTTGCGGTACCTTCCGCGCAATGCCTTTCCCGACGGCAGAGTTTTGCCCCAGCAACACCCCCATTGTAAGCCCCGCAGGAACGCGACGCGGCTGTTGCGGTAATTCCTGATCAACGAAAACAAAAAGGGACACATGATTTGTCCCTTTTTGTTTTTACATTCATAAATCTTGATTTGCTTGTTTTCGAGTGTTATAATGAAGTATCAAAGATTGGAGAATGATTATGAAGATTATCGATCTGCTAAAAAATGATAAGTTTTCGTTATCCTTCGAGGTATTCCCCCCCAAAACCGAAAGCAATTACGACAGTGTCAGACACGCCACCGAGGAAATCGCCAAGCTGCGCCCCACCTTTATGAGCGTTACCTACGGTGCGGGCGGCGGTACCAGCCGTTATACGCTTGATATTGCCAAAAACATCAAAGAACGCTACGGTGTTCCCAGCCTTGCACACCTGACCTGCGTTTCCTCAACCAGACAAACGGTAGAGGAGCGCATCCGCGATTTTCGCGCCGCAGGCATTCAGAATATTATGGCACTGCGCGGTGACATTCCTGCCGATATGGCAGATACCGACAGAAGCGGTTGGGACTACCAACACGCCATAGAGCTGGTACGCGAGCTGAAGGAATCGGGCGCTGATTTCTGTATCGGCGGCGCATGCTATCCCGAAATTCATCCTGAAAGCACCGACAGATGCGAGGATATCCGGTATCTGAAGGAAAAGGTGGATGCCGGGTGTGATTTTCTGACGACACAAATGTTTTTTGATAACAATCTGCTTTACAGTTTCCTTTATAAGATTCGCGAGGCGGGCATCACCGTTCCCGTAATCCCAGGCATTATGCCCATCACCAACGGTAACCAAGTGGACCGTGCGATCAAGCTTTCGGGTTCGTTTATGCCTCAGCGCTTCAAATCTCTGGTCGATAAATTTGGCACATCGCCTGCGGCAATGAAGCAAGCAGGCATTGCCTATGCCACCGATCAGATCATTGATCTGTTTGCCAACGGCATTACCAACGTTCACGT
>JAFTKF010000228.1 GCA_017453405.1 Clostridia bacterium | reverse complement strand
CCTGATGCCCGATTCGGTCAAATCGGTGGGCAAGCAGGCGTTTGGTATGAATCCCGCACTCAGTACGCTGGTGCTCAGCGAATCGCTTACCGAGCTTTCCGACCTTGCGTTTTACCGTTGCACGGCACTGACGGCGGTGTATCTGCCCGAAAGCCTTACCCACATCGGACTGACCCCCTTCCGCGGCTGTGCGGCGTTGACCCGTCTGACGGTTGCGAAGGATAATCCCACCTATACGGTGGAAGGCAATTGCCTGATTGAAAAAGAGACCCTCACGCTGGTACAGGGCTTTGTGAACAGCGTGATTCCCGCCTCGGTGAAGGCGATCGGCAATGCGGCGTTCAGTATGATGCCCGTGACGGCAGTGACCCTGCCCGACGGCTGTGTTACGATCGGCGCAGAAGCCTTTGCCCACACATATGCACTGAAAGCGATCACACTGCCCGCAACGCTTACCGAGATCCACGCGACTGCCTTCCGTTATGCCAACGCGCTGACGACTCTCACCTATCAAGGTAGTGAGGAAGCCTTTTCTGCCCTCACCGAAGGCGTAACGCTTCCCGAAGGCGTGACTGTGATATACACCGAAGAATAATCGGGTACATCACCGCGGTCTGCGTTTTTCAAGATTTTTGATGTCACACCACTGCTGTCGCCCATTTCAAAATCTTTTTTAGACACATCATTCTTATCGCCCATTCCAAAAGTTTTTGCGGGGTTTGGAGTTGTTTACAACTCCAGTGCTTCTTTTCAAAAAGCTCCCCAAGAAAACAATATCCCTTATCCAAAGCAGCCGTTGTCAAACGCTCACAATTCCTTCAAGCGTTTGACAACGGCGCATTTTTATTTTCCCTCCTGCGGTAACTTGTTTGAACGCTCATTTGCGCTAAAGATCCTGCCGCTACGAGACATCCTCCTTTGGTCGGGTTCGACTTCCGCTCGCACTGGGACAGAATCCAAGTGCAGATGACAGGCTAGTACATTCGCGTCGAGCACTCCCCATTGTATCATCTGCACTTAGGCAAGCCAAAGTGCGAGCGCCGCGAGGCGTTCTTCCCCGCTTCGAGCGTATTTTTCAAAAACAATACCGTACAGCGGTTAATCCGTGATTTTTTAATATATACAGTTCAAAATTGGTTGACGGAAAAGAAAAAATATGGTATACTGTTGGTATCCTGAATCGGGAGGTAGTTATGAAAAAAATTACACTGCTGATGCTTTTGTTGGTTTGTGCCCTTCTTGTTCTGCTGACGGCTTGCGGCAAAACGGAAAATACGACCGATGACGGCAAAGACACCACTGACCCCGTGACGGCGGTGACGACTGCGGCGATCACCACCGAAGTACCTGCAACCGAGGAAACGCTTGGTCAACTGACGGTTGCGGGCGAACCGATTGCATCCTATCAGATCGTGTACGCGCCGAGCGAATACGCGAATCTGCGGTATGCACTGCAGGGCACGGAATACGATTTTTATCACCTGACGGCAAAGGCGATCGCCGAACAGATCGAGAGCCTGACGGGGGTTACGCTTGCGGTCGTACCACAGACCCGTGCGGAAAGCGACCATGAGATCCTCGTCGGACCGACCAACCGTGACGCCAGTATGGCGCTGACGGGGCTTGGCATTTATCAGTATGTCAACCGCGTGGTCGGCACAAAGCTGGTTGTGGGCGGAGGAACAGAGCTGTATGAAACGACGGGCAATCTGCGTCGGTATTATACCTATGCTTCTACCTATCACGCGTTTGACGCGGTGGCAGAAAAGCTGACGGCAGAATTAAAGCTTGGTGATGTGAATCTTGAAGAGGGCTTTGATCTGTCGGGCGAGCGGCATTTTACCACGGTTGCCTGCGTGGGCGACTCGATTACCGAGGGTGTCGGCTCGTCGAACAGCAACTATGCCGCCTATCCCGCGATTCTGCAAAGACTGTTGTGGCAGGATTATGTTGTTGTGAACTTCGGCAACAGCGGCAAAACGATGCGTAATGATGTCGGCTCGAATTATACCGGTACAACGCAGTACAATGCGCTGATCAAGTTTTCGGAAAACATCGACATCACGCTGGTGATGCTCGGCACAAACGACTCCTATTTTGACCGTTACTGGGTGGAAGCGGACGATACTTCCTATCATAACGCCGCGTATTCGCTGTTTTACCGTCTGCGCCGCGCGAATGATAAAATGAAGCTTGTGGTGATGAACTGCCCCGTATACTACGGCAACGAAAATTCAGGCTCGCCCCATGTCAGAAATCTGCAGGCGAAGCTGCCCGAATTTCTGGCAAGCAAGAATATTGCCGATGTGATGTTCTTTGATATGCACAAGTTTACCGAAGAATCGCTTGGCAGAGAATGCTTCCCCGATCTTCTGCATCCCAATGATCGCGGCTACGGTCTGATGGCAACCGAGCTTTCGGGCGTGATTCCGAAAATGATGGCAGGCGAATGGGACTATACCCCCGAGCTTGTGGATGAACCGAGCGGCGAAGCGCCCGACGTACTGATTCCCAATGACGCTGTCAACATTCTCGGCAAAGAGCTTGACACCTTGTATCCTTTGGCAAACGGCGGCTATCAGAGCTGGTATTTCGGCGGTGCGCCCTATGTATATACGAATCTTCACGCCTTTGAAGGCTATACCGTGACCAATATTGAATTTCCCGTGACGAGTGCCGTCAAGGGATCAAGCTTTACGGTCAGTGTGGTGAAATACAGTCATCCGAATGTAACCGAAACGCTGGCAACCTATACCCTGACGGCAGATTTTTCCTGCGGCACTTCCTGGGCGAAGTTCGGCGGACTTGCCATTGATGTACCCATCGGCTATACACTGGCATTCGGTAAAAACGGCGATACCCTGCCCGTTCTGTATATCAGCCCTGCAACGGCAGGCTACGGCTTCTACGGCTCGGCTGCGAATTCGGTCAATACCACGACTCTTGCGTTCAATGTTTACGGCATTCCGACCGAAGGTGTCACACGCCCCGAGGAAACCCCGAAGGATGTCACCGAAGGCTCTCAAAATGTGTTCGGGCGTGAGCTTGACCGCGAATTCCCGATTGAAGGCTATTGGGATTGGGTGTATTCTTCTGCCCCGTACACCTATCTTGATCTTTCGCTGTTCGAGGGCAGAACGATTACCGATATTGAAATACCGATCGGCTCAGCCCCCAAGGGCGGCTATATGACGCTTTCGGTGGTGAAGCTGACAAACGGTGTGATTACCGAGACGCTTTCGAGCATCAAGCTGACGATCGATCGGGTGTGCACAAATGAATGGGTGCTCTTCGGCGGACTGTCCCTGACCGTTCCCGAGGGCTATACCGTAGCATTCGGCTCGCAAAACGATACGGTGAAGTTAAAATACATTGCTTCAACGGTTGTGGGATACGATTTCTTTAACCGCGACGGCAGTGTTTCAACACAGTCCTGCATTGCCTTTAATATCTGGGCAACTCCCGCTGCGATCGCCGACAAGGAAGTGACCGAAGGCTCTGTCAGCTTGCTTCCGAAGGATGTGGCGCGTGCCTTCCCGATGCCGATGCGCGGTTATCTCGATTGGCAGTACACGGGTACACCCTATGCCTTTATGACACAGGATTATTTTGAGGGCAAGCTGATCACCGACATCGAAGCTCCCGTGCGATCTGCCCCTGCCGGCGGCGTGATGACCGTTTCTGTCGTCAAGCTGACAAACGGTGTGGTGTCCGAGACCCTGCAACGCTACCGCCTGACTACCGATCGCGCGGTACAGGATGCCTGGGTGACCTTCTCGGGACTTTCAATCACCGTTCCCGAGGGCTATACCCTTGCGTTTGGCGCATCGGACGACACGGTAAAGCTTGGCTTTATCGGTGTTCCGGTAAGCGGCTATGAATTTTACGGTGCACAAAACGGCAGTATCAATACAAACGCCGCGATCTTGTTTAATATTTACGGCAAAGACCTGCCGTAACGCCCTTACGAAAAGACCATAACGTTAATTCCCACAGACCAATCATACGGTTTGTGGGAATTTTCTTGATATGAGCAAGGAGAACGCGTCACAATCAAGTCACTACAAACTCAAAGTTACGCGGGCTCCTTCCGTCACGCTTCGCGCGCCCCGTCTCGCTGCGGCTCGGTCACGCTCGGGCTCTGACACGCCCCCGGCGTGTCATTCACTCCCCTCGCGCCGCTTCGCTACCTCTCGGAGGAAGACTATCGTGCGAGATCGCTACATTGGTCGGGACTTTATTAATGCGGGCACGCCAAAAAATGCCCTCTCCGAGAAACCGACAATTCGACCCAAAATTGCCACAGAAGCAAAAAATAAGAAAAATTGTAGGGACAGGTTTCGGATAGATTTTTGTGTTCTTACTATTGCGAAACCTCTGTTGATCAGGGACTTTATTGTTATGGGCTCGCAAAAAAGCTCATTCTGTGAAAAAGATGATTTAATTCAATCAGAAATTACCGCAGGAAAATAAAAATGCGCCGTTTTCAAACGCTGTCAGGGGGTGAAGGT
>JAFTKF010000227.1 GCA_017453405.1 Clostridia bacterium | reverse complement strand
GAATTCCACTTGGAACAACGGCTATCCCGACGGCAAGCCAAACACGCTGGGAGGCGATACGCACACCCGAAAAGTGCCGTATAACATCAAGCTGGATGAAAAGACGAATTTGTTCGGAATGGGTGTCAGCAAAAAATGGGTGCTGCTTGCCAATTATATGGACCGTTCCAATCTGCGCAACAAGCTGATCTACGATCTTTCGGGCAGAATGGGTATGACCTATCCCGAATCGGTTTATGTCAATCTGGTTCTGAACGGCGAATATATGGGTATTTACGCCCTGTGCGAAAAGGTGGATATCGATCTGTTTGAAGGCAAGGTCACCGATTTTGAGGACTATGCCGAGGATTTTGCCAAAGCGGTTGCCAAGGAAAAGGGCTATGACAAGGCGTGGCGTGCGGCATTTGAAGAGGAGCTTTGCGCGAATCTTTCGTGGCTGACCGAAGAGAGCTATCAGGGCTATACGGTTTCCGATTATGTGGATCTTTCGGGCGTTTCCACCAAAACGGGCTATCTGATCGAATACGACGGCTATGCCGACGAGGACAGCTTCTTTACCACCAATCACGGTGTGCCCCTGAAGGTGTCGAATCTGGAAGGCATCAAATCGAATCCCGCGGTATTCAACGAGCTGAAAGCGTACTTCAACGAATTTGAAGAAGCGCTTTACTCCGAGACCTTTTATAACAGCAAGGGCAAGCATTACAGCGAATACGTGGATATGCAGTCCTTTGTGGATTACTACATTCTGAATGCGCTGATTCTCAATGTGGAATTCGGCTATAAGTCGATGTATATGACACTGGGTGCGGACGGCAAGCTGACCTTTGGTCCTTGCTGGGACTATGACTGGTCGAGCGGCAATCCTTTCCTTGGTGCGAACGGTCAGTATAATCAGTGGTACAACGACGGCAGAGCAAACAATAACAAGTGGTATCGCAAGGCGTATGGCGATCCTTGGTTTGTGGCACTTGTCAGGGAGCGTTGGGCAACGCTTGATCCCGCAATCGACGATATGATCGATTCGATGGCTTTTTATGAAGACTATTTGATGGCGTCGAGTGTCATCGAATACCGTAAATTCAAGGCAGACCCGTATGAGAGAGATTTCAAGAGCCGCACGGGCGGCAGAAGCTTTTCCGACGAGGTCAAACAGCTTCGCACCTTCCTCATCAATCGCCAGAATTGGCTGGATCAACAGTTTATGAAGCGTGATCCCGATATTGAGGGCTTCGGTATGGATGCCTCAAGCGCGCTGACCCTGACGCTTATGGGGAATGGGATCGGGCGCGATGATTTCTTTGATTACCGCGCTTCACAAAGCAGCGGCAAAGTCACGCTGTCCTTCTCGGCAAATAGCGGCAACTCTGTGATCGTCTATGTCAACGGCATTCAAACGTATGAAAGCGACAGGGCGACGGGGGTTTCGGATATTGATCTTTCGAAGCTTTGTGAGGGTGTCAATGTGCTGACGGTCTATATCCGTGACGGCAGCGGCAATCTTTTGCATCGCAATTATCTGTCTCTGACCCTCCCCGGGGAAAAGGTGACACCGCCGACAAGCGGAAGCTTTTTACCCTCGCCTTCCGAAACACCCGATCCTCCCATAACACCCGATCCTCCGATTACGACCGCTCCCGAGCCGGAGCAGCCAATTCCTTCTGTGCCGTCGATCGAGGTCAAGACCCTTGCCAGTGAAACACTGGACGTCTATTGGCAGACCAAGGACGAGGCACACGGAGATATGTCACTCCGTGTGGTATTTGTTGCCGATCAAAACTATCTCTTTGGCTTTGAGTCACTGGATGTGACGGTGCTCTTTGTGAGTGCCGAGGGCAATAAAACCTATCGCGGCAAGCTTGCGCTTGTCGATTCCGACTACCGTCTTTACCGCTCGCTGAGTGCCGAGGGCAATCGCTATGATGCCGAAGAAGGAAGCCTTCTGTTTGGTAACGCTTTTGTGGATATTCCCAAAGGCGTTCTTGAAACGGTAACGGTGACGGTGCGCGAACAAAACGGCAACACCGTTTATGAAGGAACAAACGATTTTACAGAATAAAACGGACAATCCAAAAAATAAAGCGAGCCGATCGTTTCAGAGCGGCTCGCTTTGCTTTATTGAATTTTTCGGCATTCAATATAGTAGCGTTTGTCGGCGGATTCGCCCATCGAGAAGGTCTTTCTGACCAGTGCGCCATCGGCGGCAACGGCAGGGAAGAGATCTTCTTTTTTCATACCGTCAAACCGAAAACCAACGGTATTCTCTTGCTGAGAGAGGGCAACGGTTTCCTTTTCGCCGTGGATATAGTCAATGCCGATCTCGGGATGCCGGCTCAGATATTCGTCCAGTACATTCTGAAGATCGGTAACGGTAAGGGTGCTGACAGCGCCGAGGGTTACAGTCGTTTGGGTGTCGCCGTAACAGCATACCAAAGTATGCGTGTGCGCGGCATCCTTGACGGGCAGGGCGGTTTTCAGTGCTTCGATGACATCCGTGGGATCGGCACCGAAGAGCACGCGGTAGATCGGCTCAAAGGCAAGAGCGGGATCGTGAATATTCACGACCTCACACATCGCATAGCGGGTAATGGGCGAGGGATTCTTTTCATAGCAGGCTTTGGCGGTGGCAAGCGAGTGGTTACCGTCCCCGACCGCAAAGAGAAAGGGATTCTTTATCTTGAGTGCTTCCAGCGCAAAGTCAATGGCGTGTGCAGTATCTTGGTCAACAAGATAGCCCTTGATATGACCGCCTCCGAGCATCAAATCAAAGTCGTAGAGAAGGGTGAACGCCGCTGTCCGCTTGGCAAGCGGCTCGATGACGGTCTTTTCGAAATCGTCGATCAGAAGCATGACGTGAGGCATTTCAAGAAGCGCTTTTTCGCGGATCTTGACACGGGGCGGAATGCGTTCGGCGACCGTTTCTTCACTGGCGCGGATCGGGGTGCTTGCTCCTTTGTGATAGTCGTAAGCTTCAAGATCGACAGCACCGAGAATGCCGCGGCGCACGCTGCCGTCCGACTGTGTGCGTTCAATGTACAGATAAGCGTTTTCGTAAGTGTCGAAGAGCTCCGCATCGAGATAGTCTTTCATCGCGCGGTCGATCGCATCCTGACGGGCGGTCGTATCGGTGGAAAGATAGTATTCGGGCAAAACCATATGTAAGGTGGAGGGAGCATCCTTGGCAATGGCTTCGGCGGCTTGCCAGTAAGCGCCGTCGGAGGAGTGCTGATCGCAGGCGATAGCTGCCCAACGGGTCATATCGACAGAGGATTTTGGTAAAAGAATGTTGCAGGGCTTGAAGACGTTCATACTATTACTCCGTTTGAGAATCATTTTTGGGATCGTTGGGTGTGTGATGTGTGGGTGGAGGCATTCCTTTGGGATGCTTGCCGAAGGGCGGGGGAGGCATTCCTTCGGGATGCTTGCCGAAGGGGGAGGAATGCGCGTTGTCAAAGTTTTCGATCAATACCTGCTCATTCTCCGAGGAGATATAACGCTTGGCTTGCGTGGAGAAGAGGGTGTAATATTCACCGCCCTTTGCCATCAGGGTCTGATGGTCGCCCATTTCAATGATCTCGCCGTTTTTCAGCACAACGATCTTGCTGGCGGTGGTGGCAGAGGAAAGACGGTGGGAAACGAAAATGGTGGTCTTGTCCTTTTTCAGGCGGTCGAACTGATTGAAGATCTCCTGTTCAGCCATCGGGTCAAGGGATGCGGTGGGCTCATCGAGAATGAGAATGTCGCTGTCTGAATAAAAGGCGCGTGCTACCGACAGCTTTTGCCACTGACCGATCGACAGCTCAATGCCGTTCCGTTCGAAAAAGCGCATCAGGGGGGTATCGTAGCCATCGGGCAGACGGGAGATGAATTCGCTTGACGCCGACTGCGCGGCGGCTTCTCTGATCTCGTCCATATTGATCTCGTCGCGGTAGCGCGAGAAAGCGATATTTTCCTTGACACTGAAGGCATATTTGCCAAAGTCCTGGAAAATGATGCCGAAGATCTTGTAAAGCTCCTTGGGGTCATATTCACGGATGTCGCGACCGTCGAGCAGAATGACACCCTCGGTGGGATCGTAAAGACGGGTCAGAAGCTTTAACAGGGTGGTTTTGCCCGCGCCGTTCAAGCCCACGAGCACGACGGTGTCACAGGGATCAAGGCGCAGATTGATGTGATTCAATACCTTGCGTTCCGTGCCGGGATAGGCAAAGCTGACATCCTTGAATTCCACCGTGTGACCGATATGATGCTGTGGGATCGCTCCCTCGGGCAGGGTAGAAACGATCGTCTTTTTCTCGTTCATAAAGAGGATCATATTGTCGATGAAAAGCGTGCCCTCGTAAATGGTGGCAGTGGTGGTGATCAGGGCGGCAACCGCACCCGAAATCGAGTTCAGCGCACCGGTATACAGCTGGTAGTCGCCGATCTCGGAAATGCCGGTTGCGATCATATAGAACAGAAAACAGTTGAGCACCGAGGTGGCAAGCGTGATACCGATCTGCCAGATGCCTTCTGCCGAGATCAGCTTGCGGATGCCCGAAAAATAGCGTTTGAAAACCTCGTTGTATTTGCCGATAAAGAGGTCGGAAAGATCGAACAGACGCACTTCCTTGACAAGATCCTTATTGACGAGAACATCCGAATAATAGCTCATCTGGCGGCGATCCTTGGAGCGGTGGCGCATATACAGAAAATTCTTTCTGCGGAAAATGAAGTTGACCACGGCAGACAAGATCGATAAAAGCACAAAGACGATCATCAGAGCGGGTGCCCACGCGTTCAGCTTGGGCAGAATGCCGACGAGCACCACAATGAAGGAGACCATACTGATGATGCGGCTGACCATCGAGAAGGTTGCGTTCATAATGTTGACAGGGCGCATACCTGCCTCGCGGTTGGCGTTTTCCATCCGTTCGTAGAATTCGGGGGAATCGAAGGAGGCAAGATCGATCTCCTTCGCTTTTTTCATAATCTTGACCTTGATGTGGTTGGTAACGACTTCACCCGAAATGCGCGTGAGAATGTTGTTGACGGTGTTGACAAGACTGTTCACGAAGGTAAAGCCGAATTGCCACAAAAGAGCAACGAAAACGGCGTTGGCTGTTGCCGTTCCCAACAGTGCTTCGGAAATGACCGTGATCAGCTCCGCCGCGATAAAAGCGCCGACAACGGGGGAGACGCCGTTGAAGATCGCCATAAAGACCATCAGAAATACAAGGGAAGGGCGTGCCTCCCAAACAAGACCGACCGTATAAAACAGTCTTGAAAAAAAGCTTTTGGTGATATTTTTTAAGTAGCGCGGCACTTCTTTGATGCTTTTTGGCTTTGGCTCGCGTAATTTCGCCATCATTTCTTCTCTGCCCATACCGGGCGGACCGAATCCTCCGGGTCCCATTTCATCACATCCTTTTTTGAAATCGTGCTTATTATTATACTATCATTTTTTATATTTTGCAACCGATAGTTTAAAACTTCTTTAAAAATTCACAAATTGACCTGATTTTTCCTTGTAATTTCGTGAAAAAGAGAAAAAATCGCAAAATGCCGTTGACAATGGCTGACTTTGTGCTATAATACCGTTAGAACAAAGAAGAGTAAAGATCCATTCGTGAAGTGCCAAGGGGACGGGGAGTTGCCGCTTGGACGAAAAGCCGATCAGAATGCGGCTTGCGGTTTGGGTCTTGCATCCCGCTTCACAGGACATAGGGGTAGTGTACCTTTCTTATTGTCGTATGAAACGAGGATAAGGAGGTATTTTTTATGGTTTCACAAAAAAAATCGAAAATCAGGCTGAGAGTTCTGATCTTTTCTTCAATCTTATGTGCGCTTTCGGTGATTCTGGGACAGTATCTTTCGATTAAGATCGGGAATTCCATTCGCATCGGATTTGGTTCGTTGCCCGTGGTGCTCGCGGGAATGCTGTTCGGTCCGTGGATGGGGCTTTTGGTCGGTGCGATCAGCGATATTGTGGGGTGCGCGATCTATTACGGACTCGGCTCGATGATTCCGCTTGTCACACTCGGTATGATGGCAGAGGGCTTTCTGGCAGGGCTGATCGCACGCAAGAAAACCCCGATAAGAATCATAGTTGCCACGGCAAGCTCCCGTATCGTGGGCACGATGCTTTTGCGAAGTCTTGGTTTGTATCTTCGCTATCAGACGCCGATCACGGTACTGGCTATGCGTATTCCTTGCGTTGCCATCGAGATCGTTCTGATGGCGATTCTTCTCACGTATTTGCTTTGCCGTAACGCTACGGTACAAAAGGTTCTGAAAGGATGGATCAAGTCGTGATGACATATGAAGAAGCACTGGACTATATTCATTCGGTAAGCTGGCGGGGCAGTCGACCCGGGCTTGAGCGAATCACGGAATTGCTTCAGAAGCTCGGGAATCCCGAAAAGACACTGAAGTGCATTCATATTGCCGGAACGAACGGCAAGGGCTCGACCTCGGCAATGCTGGCTTCGGTGCTGATGGAAGCGGGGTATTCGGTGGGTATGTTCACATCCCCCTTTATCGAAAGCTTCAATGAGCGCATTATGTTGAACCGTCAGCCCATTGCGGATGATGCTCTTTGTGCGCTTTTATCCCACGTTGCCCCGATTGCCGAGGCAATGGCGGATAAGCCCACAGAATTTGAACTGATCACCGCGCTTGGGTTTTTGTATTTTGCCCAAATGCACTGCGATATTGTGGTGCTGGAGGTTGGAATGGGCGGAAGGCTCGATTCCACCAATGTGATCGAAAAGCCGCTTCTTTCGGTGATCACCGGAATCGCGCTCGACCATATCGGAGTACTTGGCGATAGCGTGGAGCTGATTGCAAAGGAAAAATCGGGGAGTATCAAAAAAGGCTGTCCGATTCTTTACGG
>JAFTKF010000018.1 GCA_017453405.1 Clostridia bacterium | reverse complement strand
TTGACGTAATCACAAAAGTTCACGTTACACAAAACTGATTTCTTTTTCTTTATTAAAAAAACCTATTCAAGGCGCTCCTTGAAGCGGTTTTTTCTATTCGATTAAATTGTCAGAACGCCTTCGGCAACCTTGCGGTCAATGAACGCGTGGATGCGGTTGGCAGGGCTGAGGAGGGGAGCAATCGATTCATCGTGGTTGAGGGTATCGATGATGAGCGAAACATATTTACACATATTGACCTCAGCGTATCAGGGGCGTGCAAGAAGCTCTGCCGGGCGATAGATCAGGTTGGTGGTGAAGATCTTGTCAATGAGACCGTCCTCATACGCCTTATCCATAATATCAAGTCCGTTGCAGAAAAGGCCAAAGGTCGAGAAGACGAAGATGCGCTTGGCGCCCTTATCCTTGAGCTGCTTGGCAACATCGATGATCGAGCCGCCCGAGGAGATCATATCGTCTACAACGATAATATCCTTGCCTCTGACGCTCTTACCGAGATATTCGTGCGCCTCGATGGGGTTCTTGCCGTCGATGATGACCGAGAAATTGCGGCGCTTGTAGAACATACCGAGATCGACCTTGAGAACGGAGGAATAGTAAATACAGCGACCCATACCGCCTTCATCGGGCGATACGATGGCAATATCGTTACTGTTGAAGGAAACGCCGGGAACATTCTTGACCAAATACTTGATCATCTGATAGGTGCAACGCACATTTTCAAAGCCGCTGAGCGGAATCGCATTCTGAACACGGGCATCGTGCGCGTCAAAGGTGATGAGGTTGTCCACACCCATATTGACAAGCTCCTGCAAAGCCAGTGCGCAGTCAAGCGACTCTCTGCCGGTTCTCTTGTGTTGTCTGCCTTCATACAGCATCGGCATAATCACCGAAATGCGTCTTGCCTTACCGCCGATGGCAGCAATGATACGCTTCAGATCCTGAAAATGATCGTCGGGGCTCATAGGAACGATGCGTTCATACATTTTGTAAGTAACGCCGTAGTTAAAGACATCGGTTACGATGAAAACATCGTGACCTCTCATCGATTGGTGCAGACAGCCCTTGGCTTCGCCGCTGCCGAAACGGGGGCAGTCAGCCTCCACCACAAAGCTGTGCGGGGAATTGCGCCACTCCATCAGATAACGGTCAACCTGTTTGGTGAAATCCTCACAGCCGCGCATACCGATTACGCTAAGTTCGCCGAAAAGTTCGCTCATTTGTTTCCTCCACGAAATATGTAATTTTTAAAATGATAACAAAACTAGTGTACCACAAAAAAACGGTTTTGTGAAGAGCTTTCGACAAAAATCCTGTAGAAATATTGGGTATTTTGACAGAAGTTTGTGGGAGTTTTTCACAAAACCGTCACCGTCACTCAGTCCGCAAGATCCTCGGGAATCAGTGTCAGTTCGTTTTTGATATTCTTCAGTATGATGTAGGTCTTGGTCGCCTTCACGCCCTCGAAGCCCTTGACCATACGGTAGAGCTGTTCAAGACCTTCCGACGAGTCGATCATAATTTTGAGAATAAAATCATAATCGCCGGTCACGCAGTAGCAGGAAATGATATTTTTCGTCTGGTTGACAAAATTGATGAACGAATCAATATGGCTGGGATGGTCGATCGAAACCTCCATCACGGCAGAAATGTCGTTACCGATCTTCTTCTGATTGACGCTCAGGGTATACTTGTCGATAATGCCGCTCTGCTCCAGCTTCTTAATGCGCTCGGTAACGGCAGAGATCGAAAGATCGATCGCATCGGCAATGGCAGATGCCTTGGTTCTTGCGTTTTCTTTGAGAATGTTGAGGATTCTAATGTCGATAATATCCATACTTGGTAATCCTTTCTTTTATCACAAGGGGATGTCCCCTAAAAATCAAATCAAAGTGGGCGAATAATGCCCATCGGTGTCTGCTGGCAGTCCTGCCCCAAGGGGTTGTCCTTCAGAATACGCACAAAGAGCGAACGGTCAAGGGTATCGTCGGACGAGCCGAGGATCACACCGTCGATGTCGTTGATATCCACCACCAAAACCGTACAGCCCAGCGCGGAAGCCACCGTCTTTGCCGTGGCGTTCGGCTTTTTCGGTCCGAGCACCACATATTCGTTATAGGGCGGAATGGTATTCTGTGTCGGGCCGTCGATCGAGCGTGCCTTGTAGCCTGCCACCTTGTAAAACCATCCGCGGCGGCGGAAGAGCTTACCGACTGCCGAAATACCTGCCGCAAAGAGAATGCGGAAAACACCGCATTCGCGAAGCGCCATCTCCATCGTTTCGGGAATGCCCAGCCCGATACCGTAAGGGCTTTTGTAGACAAATCTGGTCAGGAATTTCGCAAGCCGACGCGGCTTGATCTCCTTCATCGGAATTGCCCGCCCTTCCGAGCAAGCCACAGCTTTTTCGGAAATAAAGAGAATATCGCCTTCCTTCAGGTGTGCGCCCGCGTAGGTTTTTGCCACCTCGCAAAGATCGTCGTCCTTGACGATCAGCTTGGTTTTTATAGGGATACGGTGATAACGCTTGCCGTCCACCGCAATTTCAATATTCTTGCCTTCGTTCTCGCGTAAGATCTCGTTTTGCATAGCTTCTCCATTTTTTTGTCATATTGTAACAACGCAGTCCTGCGCTCAGATAGATTATAGCACACTTTTTACAAAAATAAAAGAATTTTTTTCAAAAAAACCAAAAATTTTTTAGAATTTTTTTGAAAATATATCGCAAATCCACCCGTCTGCCTTGATTTTTTCGTCAAGCGCAGGATTTTTCAAGAAAAACAAGGCAAGGATTTTTTCTCCTTGCCTTGTTCTTACCTGTTTTGATTTTCAAAATGCGCTGAGCAATTTACGGATTGCCCGCATATTCCACCAATCGAATGGCGGCAATTTCCTCTACCGTCGGGCGATCTTTCAATGTCATCCAATCCAAGCTGAAGCATATGCCGTCCTTGCCGGTCGCATAAATCTGCATCTTATACGGGATCTTCTGATTGACCGGCAATGTCCCCGTGGTATCGATGCAATAGGTCTCCACGACGGTATACACGGCATACTCGCCCTCAACGGTATAAGAGAGCTGGCGACACGTGGAAATGCCTGTCTGATAGGTGATCTCGTGCGCACCGCGATCGGATATATTGCGATTTTCCCCAATAACGGTGTTATCCGATCGATTCTTGACCGCTTGCGCAAACTCTTCGACAGTCATAAATGTCGTGTCAGGCAAAACGTACAGCATAGCACTTCCGATCGAGCCGGACTCTGCGGATATCCAAAGCATATACCGATCGATTAAAAATTCCACACTGTTGATCTTGGTCGCCCCTGCCAACCGAGGCTCATACAAACGGTTCAGATTCACCACCGCAAAGGGGTCTTTGGTATCCTTCACAAGCCGCGACAACTCTTGCAATTGCTGCTTTGTCAGTCCGTTTTGCAAAAACGCCTGTTTCATTTCATCAAAGGAATCAAAAGTGGGACCTACTACCAGGCTGTTATCCGAAGAATCGCGGACAATATCCTTGGTGATCTTCATATACGCCTTGCCATCCTGCGAGAACAGCTCGTAATCGGGC
>JAFTKF010000226.1 GCA_017453405.1 Clostridia bacterium | reverse complement strand
TGTGAACATCAGCGGATGCGTATTCAACGATAACGGAGATGATACCGTTACCGGCAAGGCTGCTATCGAGATTTCCAACACGTATACACCCATCAGAACGTATGATGTGAATATTACCAATACCACGGTCAATGGATTCACTCAGACAGTTCCCGGCACCGGTGATTTCAATACCGCTTACGGCAGTGTTGAAGGCTCTAACATCGGTACAAACGTATGGGGCAACAAGTGCAAGCTTCCCAACACCCAGATTAACATTGTGATTGACGGTGTTGATGTATATTAATGGTACTATAACAAAAATCGACTCTCTCGGGAGTCGTTTTTTTGTTACGCAACCGAGGGGTGCGTGTTTTGTTCCGAATGCCTGAAATATTTTGCTGTGATCGGCGGGTGGGTGGGGATGGTTCGGGAGTTATCGGGAGGAATTTTGGTAATACTGAGACAGAATGGAAGATGAGTGTGACAATTTTCCATACTTTTCAAAAAATTTAAAAAACTTTTTCGTACTTTTTTCAAAAAAAGTGTAGCATTATGGCGAAGTTTATGTTATACTATAGTCAATATGGAGTGTTGCGGGCATTTTTAAATGCGGCAGGATATATGCTGAATTTCTGCCCGATCAGCGACCGATTGGCATTACATTTGCACAGAAAAGGATGTTCCCTATGACCGATCTGCAAAAAGCAAGTATTTCCAAGCGCATTTCCGCTTTTCTGTTTGATATTATTATGGTGGCAACCGTTGCCGTTGCGATCGCCCTGCTTCTTTCGTGGGCAACGGGCTACAATGGCTATATGGACACCTGGAATCAAAAGATCGAGTATTACGAAACCGAATGCGGTGTCAGCTTTAACATCACGGAAGAGGAGTATAACAAGCTGACCGATGAGGAAAAAGAAAGCCGTGAAAAGGCGATTGAAGCACTCGGAAGTGATGAAGAGGCTGTCAAGGCATATATGATGATGTTCTCTCTTTCGCTTGTGATCGTTACCTTCGCGCTTCTTCTGGCGATCCTTATTTGGGATTTCATCATTCCTTTGAAGCTGAAGGAAGGGCGTACGCTCGGCAAAAAGATCTTCGGTCTTGCCCTGATGCGTACAGACGGCGTCAGAGTTACGACTTTTTCTCTCTTTGTCCGTGCCATTCTTGGTAAATTCACGGTTGAGACCATGATCCCTGTTCTGATCATCCTGATGATCTTTTTTGAGCAGATCGGCATTGTGGGTCTTATCGTTCTCCTCGGTATGGCGATCTTGCAGGTTGCTCTCTTCTTTTCCACCTACACAAAATCTGCCATTCACGATGTATTTGCCGTAACTGTGGTTGTTGATTACCACAGTCAGATGATCTTTGATTCGACAGAGGAGCTGCTTGCATACAAAAAGCGCATTCATGCTGAACAGGCTGCCAAAAAGGATTATTAAAGTCCTTACTATATAAAAACTTAAATTCTTTGATAGAGTGAAAGGAATCTACCATGGAAGTCATTTTACAAAACCTTACCAAGATTTTCCCTTCCCGTAACAAGAAGTCGGGGGAAGAGGTCGTTGCGGTCAACGACTTTACCTACACCATTCCCGATGGCTCTCTTGTCGGACTTCTCGGTCCTTCGGGTTGCGGCAAATCGACCACGCTCTATATGATCAGTGGTCTTCAGAAACCCACAGGCGGCAAAATCTTCTTCGGCGAAGATGATGTAACCGACCTCCCCACCGAAAAGCGCGGTGTTGGTCTTGTGTTCCAGAACTACGCGCTGTATCCGCATATGACGGTCAAGCAGAATATCCTCTTCCCCTTGCAGAATCTCAAGGGCGAGGACAAGATGACCAAGGATCAGATGGTGGAGCGTGCGTATCAGGCGGCAAAGCTTGTGCAGATCGACGAGCTGATGGAACGTAAGCCCTCAGAGCTTTCGGGCGGTCAGCAGCAGAGAGTTGCCATTGCGCGTGCGCTTGTCAAGATGCCCCGCGTTCTGCTTCTCGACGAGCCTTTGTCGAACCTCGATGCGCGTCTTCGCTTGCAGACCCGTGAAGAGATCCGCCGTATTCAGCGCGACACCGGCATTACCACCATTTTCGTTACGCACGACCAGGAAGAGGCAATGTCTATTTCCGATGTGATCGTGGTTATGAAGCTCGGTGTGGTACAGCAGGTTGGTAAGCCCCAGGATATTTATGATTCTCCCATCAATCTTTTCGTTGCCAAGTTCCTCGGCACGCCTCCGATCAACGTATTCAACGGCGAAGTCAGGGACGAGATGCTGTATATCAACGGTGAAGCTGTGCTTGCGGTCAAGGGTGTTTCCGATCGCCCTGTGACGGTGGGTATCCGTCCGGAAGGCTTTATTGTTGCGCCTAACGGCAAGATGACCTGCAACCTCCGTGCGATTGAGGTTATGGGTCGTGATGTTTCGATCGTTTCGGACAACCCCGCTATGCTTACGCCCGTCATTCGTTCGATCGTGGATGCCGATAACAAGATTGCTGCCGGCTCTGCGACCGTTACATTCGATCTGAAGCCTCACAAGGTATTCCTTTTCGACACCGAAACCGAAGAAAGAATTTATTTCGAGGTATAAGCCATGACCGATACGAAACTTACCTTAAAAGATAAGGTCATCGGTTGGATCGAACAGAAGATGCCGTGGTTTAAAAAGTATGTGATCGATACCTTTCCGAGATGGAAGGCGTGGATCTATCTCTCGCCTGCGCTTGTTCTTCTCCTCGTCTTTACCGTGTGGCCGATCATCAATACCGTTCGTATTGCTTTTCTGAACGGCTACGGTGCGATGTCCGCTGCCGGCGGCGCGGAATTTACGTTCGGTATACAAAACTTTGTCAGAGTCGTTCAGTATCACGAATTCATGACGTGTCTGAAGAACACGATCCTGCTTTGCATTCTGACTGTTCCGATCTCGACCTTTCTCGCCCTTCTCATTGCCGTTTGTCTGAACTCCATCAAGTTCATGCAGCGCTTTTTGCAGACGATTTTCTTCCTGCCTTATGTGACCAACTCCATTGCGATCGGTATGGTATTTGCCGCTATGTTTAACATTGTCGGTATGCTGGGCACGGCAAGACCTCTCGTCAGCACTTGGGGTATTGTCAATAATGTCATTCAGTTCTTTGGCGGTGAGCCGATCAACTGGATGAATGCAGGCTCGACCTATTGGGCGAATATGTTCGTTATGGTCATCTATATCGTATGGAATGCGCTCCCCTTTAAGATTCTCGTTCTG
>JAFTKF010000225.1 GCA_017453405.1 Clostridia bacterium | reverse complement strand
GCGTTGGGTTGGGGAGAATATAAACCCCTTCGGTATCGGCAATCAAGCGCTCACAAGTCTCTTTGATTTCCCGTTCGACAGTCGCCAGCAGCATTTCAAAGGTATCAGCTTCCGTAAGACCCTTCCGTATCGCACGTTCCGCACACGCGGCAAAGGAAAGCGCCGCAATATTGGGAATGTCCGCACCTTTACCCGGCACAATTACCTCCCAACACGCCGCAAGTGAATAATTTCTCGCATCTTAAAGCGCATATCCCCACCGAAGCATCTCGGGAATGATCACATCATCGTTGGAATATTGCGGGAAGCCCAGCCCCTTCTTTGTCAGCACCGTTCCAAGCTCGTACACACGATCGGGTGTATTACGGTCTACACGAAGATTGATCTTCGGATCGATCACACCCAGCTCAGCACTTGCTGTAAGGCAAAGCTCGGAAAGCTGTGAGAACACCTGTTTTCCTTCACTGTCTACTCCGCCAAGAACCAGACTTTGACCGTTATCACCACGCTGTACGCCAAAATACAAATCGGTGTCACGGTTAAATGTCAAAAAGAATTCTTCGATCCATTCCAGCGCGCTCTCTTCTGTCAACACACCCGTTGCCAGATCCTTTTCAAAATACGGTTTCATAAACAGATCGAATCGCCCAACGGTATTGTGATTCGAACCGGAAGCCCACATAGCAAAATGCAATATTCTGAAAAACACAAGAGCCTGTGCAAAACTTGTCGGTGCATTGCGCGGAACGATACCAAGGATCTCGTAAACCTCACGGTTACCCACCGCTTTTGCCTCTTCACGGTAACGGTCACAGAGATCAAGAATCGCACGAAGAACCATACAAGCCGATTGCAGATAGTCCGCCCGCTCAACATTGCCGCACATACGATACTGCTCTATCTGTTCGGTAAGCTCGCGCTCCGCACAGTCAAAGCCACGATCCAATAAATATGTATAGTCCACACAGATATTGTTAAGAACTCCTTGTTCGTGCCGACGGTGTCCCTCAAACAAAGGCTCCAGCGCATGCATCGGTATATTTTCAACACTTCTCAGAAAAGGAATCCGTTCAAACGGAAAAACCCTCGGCTTCTCTTCCTGCAGCACCATCGTCAGAAGGGTTGCAACTGCGCGGTGGTTTTTCATCTCGCCCAGTGCTGCAAGATGACAATGCGAATAATCAATATGACTGCGAAAAGCAAGATGCTGTTTTTCTTCCACAAAAAACTTTTTCAATACAGCAATACGTTCTGTCATAATATCCGATACCGAATCCTTTCTTTTTCGAAAATATCGCCATGTATCACGGGTTCGCGCGTTACATCAAACAGAGGGCTGTAAGTTTTTCCTACAGCTGAATACTTTGCTCCTGCCGTTTTGTGATACGGAAGCAATTCAAGCGATAACAGTCGATCATCACCCTTCAAAAGCGAAGCAAGCGCATATGCATTGTCTGTACTGTCATTTACCCCGGGAATCACGGGCATTCGGATGATATGCTCTTTCTCCGAGTGACGGAGTCTTTGGTAATTCTCAAGGATCACCGTGTTATCCACCCCGGTATACCGCTTGTGAGCAATCGGGTCCATATGCTTGATGTCCATAATGACAAGCTCCGTGCGCAAAAGAAGCGCGTCAAATACCTCACGCGGTGCATACGCAGAGGTTTCCACGGCACGATGCAACGACCCGATCCGATCCAGTACATCGAAGAGAAAACGATACTGATATAAGGGCTCTCCGCCGGAAAATGTAACCCCACCGCCCAGCGCGCGGTAAAAGTCCGCATGGGACAGCAGTCGGTTGGCAAGTATCTCGGAACTCATCTGCTTGCCACAAAGTTTTCTCAGACCAAGTGGGCAAACATCAACACACTTGCCACACAATGTACATAGCTTTTCACTGCAAACCGATTGGCATTTTCCGCATTTTTCGCACAAACTTTCAGAAACCATCAATTCACGCTTTGCCGAAAGCCCCTCGGGATTATGACACCAGACACATCTGAGCGGACAGCCCTTCAAAAAAACCGTTTCCCGCACACCGGGTCCGTCATACAATGCAGATTCTTTTATATCAAATACAATGCCGTTTCTCATAACGCTCCTACCAATACACCGTCATCCAAGCGTGAAAACTGCTGTTGTTACCGAATATCCCTTTACCGAAATCGGTGCAACGCCACCCTTCAGTGCATGATCCGTCACGATCGGAGTGTCGGGCATCACGTCCTGTTTGTTTGAGATGTATTCCGCGCTTTCAGCGGCGCAGACATTGTCACAGTTGTTAAAGTAGCATTCACAAACTCGGGAATTGCCACGCCGATGGTTAAATCCTCTCCTGTGCGATTGACAATTTTCACCGAAACAGTCTTTCCATCTTCCGATGCACACACGGTAAGATCAAACCGATCCGTGCGAACTGTATCGGATGCCGTAAAGGCAACGGTATACGGCTGATAACAGTCATAAAACATTCTGTCAATATAGGCAGGCGCCTGATACCACGCACCGCTATTGTCCATAAAGATGAGTCCTTGATTCCAACCGTTATCATTTTGTTTGTCAACCTGAAGCGCATTCGCCGAGCAAACGATTCGAATAATATCGGATATACGTTCCGCATTGCTGATTGCCATCGCATTACAAAGCGCTCTTTCGAAATCGTGGTTATTGGCATTTAATTCCAATACACAAAGTGCCGTGTCAGCGTTCGGAGAAACCGTTTTCAGTGCTTCATAAAAACTGACAGCCGTTGGGAAAAACCGCATTGGATCTGT
>JAFTKF010000224.1 GCA_017453405.1 Clostridia bacterium | reverse complement strand
CATAGCCCACCCATTCGGTGTGCTTCTGATCGCCGATGGCTTTGTCACCGATCACCGTGCCGGGATTGGAGTGGTAGCCGCCGTTGCCGATCTCCGTGCCGTTATCGGTATAGTTGGTGGTACCGTCGTGAATGTTCTCAATGTCCCATGCCCAGTTGGCATCGCTGTGCGCGCCATACTGCGAAATAACGGTGGCATTGATCGCGAGGTTGCCTGCCTCTTTGGTGAGTGCTGCCTCATACTCCGAGTCAACGGGAGCTTCTTCTGCAAACGAGAAAACGGTGGGGAACATTGCTACCATCATAGCTGTCGCGAGAAGAATGGCAAGCCATTTGGTTCTCTTTGTGTACTTCATACTGTTACACCTTTCTTTCTTTTTGATCGGATACGGATCAGATGCAAGAAGACCCGTCTGTGTTCAGGCACAGCCGATACAGATTCATTTTATTATAGCACACTGTTCATCAAAAATAAAGTGAGATTATTGTCTTTTTTCATATATTTTTATGGCATTTTTTACGAAAATCCAAAAAAGGGCAGTCACACGCGCGTGTGACTGCCCCAAAAAGACTTAGTTTGCGTAGCCCTGATACAGGATATTCGTGATGTCAGCGCTGTCTGTGATCTCAATTGCGATCGCGGTATACGCGTCCACGGGGATATCGGTGATCACGTTACCGAAGATGGCAGATCCCTCAGCGGCAACATAGGTTTCGCCTGCAGCTGTGATCTTCTGATACAGCTTATAGTCGCTGTTTTCACCGCCAAGCACCTTCGTCAGCGTCTTTACGCCGCCCTCGCTCAATTCAAAGGTTACGGTAACCGTAACAGAACGGAATTCGGAAAGCGCTTCCATATTACCGACGAGAATGATGCGAAGGTCTTCAAAGCCCTTGACAGCCGCTCCGTCTTTATCGGTTGCAGGCTTGGTCTGAAGATATGCCGATACGGTATCATCCGTCGAAAGCGTAGAGGACTCTTCGGTATACCAGACCTCCATTTCGGCAAGCTGAATATACTTTTCGTTATAGTCAGATGTCTTAGCGTAAAGATCGGTAGCGTTAATACGGATGAACTTCGCATTGACTGCGGCAAACGAAAGCTCAAGAACCGCATTGCTTGCAGGAACAGTCGCGTGAGTGACCTCGGAAAGCAGATACCAATTGAAGCCATCGGGCGAGTATTCCAGCTTAAAGGTCTTGAGAAGACCCGACCACGTACCAATATCACCCTCGTTCGTCTTACAAGCATACAAAATAACCTTGTTGACGGTAGTCAGATGATCGAATTCATAGCCGACATAACCCGCATTGGTAGAGGTCAATTTACCCGTGGTAAAGCCGCCGTCCTCTTCGATTACACCGTTGTTGAGGAAGGAAGGATCCCAAGCACCGGGCACTCCGATGTAGCTGGTATAAAACAGCGATGCATCAAGCGCGAGATTTTCATCGGGCTTTGTCACAACCGTGGTATCTTCCTCTTCCTCGCCCACCGTCGTGGTGGTATCGATGATCTCGATCTCGGAAAGCTTCACGTGGGTGGTTCTCGTCATATACACGCGTACATACTGCGTTTCTGTTGCGGTAAAGTCGATCACGATCGGTGCATAGGTGTTGGGCACCGAGGTAAGAGCGGTCAGCTCAGACCAGTCACTGCCGTTCTCGGAGGTCTCGATCTTGATCGAGGTGGGAAGATGGAGATTGTCAAGATACGAGCCGTCTTGCTGAAGACCGTGTACAAAACGCTCCGTACCGGGCATTACCACAACACGGTCAACCTTTTTGACCGAACCGAGATCGAATGCGATCCAGGCATCCTCGCTCTGTGCAACAGCCGTCGAGGTGTGCCAACCGATATACTGACCGAAGTCCTTGCGGTCATTGGCAGTCGACTGATTGACATTGTAGCGATTGCCGTCGTTGATCGCCTCCAGCCACCAGCTACCGGGGTCGGTGTGATAAGGCGAGGAGGTTACCGTTGCCGAGGTGGCATAGTTGGGGTTCTGGGGGTCGGGAACGTAATCGGTGTTGAATACCGCAAATTCCGAGAATTTGAGATAATAAGCACCGTTCACGTCCTTGTTAAGAGACAGCGCGTTCAGACGAACGTACTGTGCCGTCACTTCCTCAAACCGGAAGGTCAGCGGGCCGAATGCGGGAATGCCGTAATCGCCCACAAACTTCACGGTGATCCAGTCTTCGCCGTTGGACGAAATGTCGATCGAGAAGGTGTTGGGGAATGCGTGGCAGATGCCGTCGCTGTCGCGGCAGGGATAGAACACGACCGTGTCAAAGGTCGTAGGCTCACCGAAATCGTAGCCCACCCATTCGGAGTGGTTCTTTTCGCCGGTCGCTCTGTTATTGCCCAGCGGAATTGCGGTGAAGGAGTGATAGCCGCCGTTGCCGATCTGTTCACCGGGAACGGTATCCATCGAGCCGTTGTGGATTCTCTCAATGTCCCACAGCCAAGGAGCATCGTTGTGCGCGCCATACTGCGAAATGACAGAGGCATCAATAGCCAGGTTGCCGTTTTCCTTCGTCAACGACGCGGGATTTTCTTCGTATGCTCCTTCGGTTGCAAACGAGAAAAATGCGGGAAGCAAAGCTACCAGCATCGATGCTGCCAGAAGAACTGCCAGCCATTTGGTTTTCTGTGTGTACTTCATAAGTTTCACACCTTTCTTTGTTATTTGATCGGAATACGAAAGCGATGCAAGGTGCTTTCGTCTGTGTTCAGGCACAGCCGATATAAAGTCATCTTGATTATATCACAATTTTTCTAAAAAATAAAGTAATGAAATTGTTATTTTCTGTCTTTTTTTATGTCATTTTTTACAGTACAGCAAAAAAAGGCAGTCACACGCGCGGGTGACTGCCCCAAAAAGACTTAGTTTGCGTAGCCCTGATAGATCTTATCCGAGGTGTCGTTATCCACGATCTCGATCGAGAGCGCGGTATACGCATCCACAGGAATATCGGTGATCACATTACCGAAGATCGCGCATCCCTCGGCGGCAACATAGGTCTCGCCTGCGGCGGTGATCTCCTTGTAAAGACGGTACTGGCTGTTTGCGCCGCCAAGCACTCTTGTCAGCGTCTTGGTGCTGCCGTCTGTCAGCGTAAAGGTCACGTTGACAGTAGCGGTCTTAACGCCCGCCAGCTTTTCCATATCACCGACAAGAACGATACGAAGATCTTCGTAGCCATCGACCAAAGCACCCTTTTCATCGGTAGCCGGTCTTGTCTGGAGATATGCCGAAATCGAGCCGTCTGCCGCAAGCTCGGTGGCATTGTCGGTATACCAGACTTCCATTTCGGCAAGCTGGAGATACTTGTTGTTAAAGTCCGAAACCTTGGCATAAAGCTCATCGGCATACACGCGGATCTCGGTTGCCACAATAGGATCAAAGGTGATGGTCATAGGCTCCTGACCGTTCGGAACGGTCGCGTTCGTGCCCGATGCGGCAACGTTCCAGGAAAGACCGCCGTCATTGGTATACATCACCGTATAGCTCTTGGGAAGACCCGACCACACGCCCGCATCTCCTGTACCGAGACTTGCCGAGTACAGAACGAGCTTGTTCAGCGTGGTCTTGTTCGTAAACTTGTAGCCTGCATAGGCGCGGGCAGGATTCATTTCCGAGGTAAAGCCGCCCGATGCGTCAACCGTACCGTTGTTCAGCTTGGAGGGATCCCAGCCGGCAGCGTTGACAACGCCGCT
>JAFTKF010000223.1 GCA_017453405.1 Clostridia bacterium | reverse complement strand
GATCCAACCGAAGACGACAGCACCGTCGGGTGCGATGTATACGGTCTCGGGAGCGGATACGGTTTCATAAACGGTATCGGGCGTGACGGTCATGGTCTTGGTTTCACTGCCGTTAGTAAAGGAAACCACGGCTTCCATTGTGTTGATGGATGCGAGCCAGTCGAGATCGGCAACGAAAAGAATGCGGAAATCGGTTGCGGTAGCATCGTCAGCGTTCGCGCGGGTCTGATAGTAGAAGGAATAGTTTTCTCCTTCTTTGATGGTCATATCCTTGATCTCGGTCTGTGCCACAAATTTTGAGGTATCGCCCGAGGTTGCGTAGAGGTTCATATCGAATTCATAGCCGCCGCCACCCTGATGCAGGCTGACTGCGATGATGTTCGAGCCTTCTCTCAGAATGTCGGTTGCGTTATCGGCAAGCTTGACATTGCGGTAACGGTTATTTTCGCCGCCGGAATAGACGAGGTGACCGTTGACATAGATCTTGATGCTCTGGTCAAAGAAGGTGGAGGTGAGAAGCGCTTTGTCTGCAAGGGCAGTGAGATCATCCTCTGTCAGTACTACTTCCTTGACAGCCCAGAAATAAGCGTTGTCGCAAGTGCCGTCGGTGATGGCGGGATCCTGTACGGTGTTCCAGTTTTTGGTGCAACCGGGTGCACGGCAACCGAAGGGAGCGGGTGCAACCTCCCAATCTGCCGTTGCAGAAAGATTGGTCTTCCAGTTTGCGGGAGCGGCATCGGGGTCCTGCGTTGCGGTCAGATAACGCCATTCGGCAGCCGAATCGAAAATGTTGTGGGTGGATTCGACAAACTTGATATGACCGAGGCGTTCCTTGTTCTGATTGGGTCCGTGGTCATTGTCAACTGCCCAAGCCCATACGATCGTACGGGTGTTGTTGCTGTTGTTCGGGGTGGTATCCTGATCGTTGAATTGGAAATCGATCGCGCAAGTCGTACCGACGCCGACAACAGGATCACCGGCGGTAACGTACGTATTGGTGGTTACCTGCGTTTCGTGCATGGTTTTCATACGGATCTCAAGCTGAGCGTGATAAGAGCCGTCCTCGTTTACATCCACGTTGCACACATACTGTGTATCTTCCGATGCGTTTTCATTCATCGAATTGGCATTGTTGGCGCGGAAGGTGAGCCTTTTGGCTTCGCCGTTGGTGTCCTCGATCAGAACGTAGGGCTGATAGCTCAAATTATTGTCAGGGTTAAAGCCGGTTGCGTTGCAGTCTTCGCTGAAGAAGATCATCAGGCAGTCATTTTTCCAGTGAGTGTCGCTTTGCTTGGAGATCAGTGCATCGTCAACGATGTCGATCAGATAATAGACATAGCTGCCGCGGTGCACAAGGCGGAAAGTAACTCTCGAGGAATCACGTGCGCCTGCGTTGGTCGAGTCGATTTTTACCACTCTGCCAAGCGCATATTCGGGAGCGGTGAGATAGACGTCGTCAACTTCGCCGTCAAGGACGGGTGCGGTTTCGGCATACGGTGCGTATGCGATGTCGGAAGGGGTGATCAGCGCATGGACACTGAACGGCACGAAAAGCGCCGAAAGCATCAGCACGACCAGAAGAACGGATACGATTTTTTTCATAAGTATGATCCTTTCTGAAATTGTGTTTTCGTTTTTTCAAAACTGTGAAAAGTTCACAAAAGTCCTTGAAAAAACATCTTACCAATTGTATTATATACAAAAACGGATTTGTTTTGGTGTAAAATACCGAGCAGAAATAGGAAAAAAGTACACAAAAACGGGTATTTTTGAAAAAATATGCGTAAAAACGGTTAAACAGGGTAGGTATCGGTGACCGTAAGTTCGGCATTTTCGACCCGGAATACGATTTCAAAGTCCGAAAACCGCATACGGTAGATGCGGTCGGGATCGTTCTGGTAGGAGGGGCGCGGGTCTTCGGCAAGGCAGGCGATGGCAACCTCCCGTTTGTCCTCAGGCAAACGGGATAAAAGGGCGGGCGGGTAATTTACCGAAAGCGCGTGGTGCCTGTGCACATCGGCATAGCTTCCGACGGCATCGGGGTGGCAGTCACTGTGCGGAATGTAAGGCTTGATATCGTAGATGGGCGTTCCGTCGAGAAGATCAGCACCTTTCACCACAATGTAGTCGCCGTCTTGCTCGTTTTTATCGACTCTGACAAATTTGACAGAGGAAAGTCCGATCGAATTCGGGCGATAAGGCGAGCGGCTGGCAAATACCCCGACACGGGTATTTCCACCGAGACGGGGCGGTCTGACTGTGGGGGAAAAGCCCTCGCGATGGGCAAGAGAAAAGTCAAACAGCAGCCACAAATGTGAGAACGCTTCAATGCCGCGCAGCGCTTCGCGATCGCGGTATTTGGGATAGAATACGATCCGCCCAAGCGATTCCACACGCAAGCTCTGACGGGGAATGCCGAACTTCTCTTTGAAATCGGTTTCAATATAGGCAATCGGTTCGATCTGCATAGGATTCACCTCCTGAAGGCTTTCAAACTGTTATACTTCACTATACCATAAAATGCCCCAAAATGCAAGATGCTTTGGCGTTGACATTTTATATCAGATATGGTAAAATAAGAAAAAAACGAAGGATGGTTCGTTATGAAGACAAATTATCGGAATGTCACACTTCTCGGCGGCTTCTTCAAAGAGAAGGAAGACCTGAATCGCGCGGTGACGCTTGATGCCGTATACGACCGTTTTGCGGAAAGCGGCAGAATTGCCGCCTTTTCCTGTAATTGGAAAGAAGGGATGCCCAACCGTCCGCATTTCTTCTGGGATTCGGATGTTGCCAAGTGGATGGAGGGAGCGGCATATGTGCTGTCCCGTGAGCAAGATACTGACTTGCAAAGCAAGGTAGAGCATCTGATCGATGAAATTGAGAAAAATCAAGGCGAAGATGGGTACTTCAATATTTACTTCACCGTCTGCGAGCCGGACAAACGCTTTTCCAACCGCGACTGGCACGAGCTTTACTGCGCAGGTCATTTGATGGAAGCGGCTGTCGCCTATTACGAAGCGACGGGGCGAGACCGTTTTCTCCGCCTGATGGAAAAATATGCTGACTATATTGAAAAGGTATTTGTGCGTGAGAAATCCGCGCCCTACGAAACACCGGGACACGAGGAGATCGAGCTTGCACTTTACCGTATGTACACCTGCACGGGAAAGACGAAGTATCTCGATTTAATGAAGCATTTTCTGGAGCGCAGAGGGCAGGAGGACAATCACGAGGCGCAGATCTTTCATGCCGCACGGTATGCCCAGAGTCATTTGCCGATTCGCCGCCAGAAGGAAGCCTTTGGGCATTCGGTGCGCGCAATGTATTTGTATGCGGGAATGGCAGACCTTGCGCGGGAAACGGGGGATCGGGAACTATTGGATGCCTGCCGCTCGTTATTTGACGATGTGACGAAAAAGAAAATGTATATCACCGGCGGAATCGGCTCGACCTGTATGGGAGAGGCATTTACTGCAGCCTACGATTTACCCAACAACACCGCGTATACCGAAACCTGTGCTTCGATCGGGATGATGTTTTTTGCCAACCGTCTCTTTCAGGCTGATCCCACAAGAGACAGCCGCTATGACGATGCGGTCGAGCTTGAATTTTTTAACGGCGCGATCTCAGGGCTTTCGCTCGACGGTGAGTGCTTCTTTTATGAAAATCCCTTGGAGATCTACCTTGCCGAGCGTCGCCGCATCATTTCCACCAATGACCGCGAGCGTTTTCCGATCACACAGCGTCCGAAAATCTTCGGTTGCTCCTGCTGTCCCCCCAATATCGTCAGACTGCTTGCCTCGCTCGGTGAGTATATTTACGCCTATGACGAAACGCGTGACACCGTCTATATCCGACAGTTTGCCGAAAGCGTGTATAACGACGGCAAGCATACGGTGAAGGTGCAAACGGCATATCCCGAAGACGGTGTGATCCGCATAGAATCGGATTGTGCCTTTGCGGTGCGTATGCCCAAATGGTGTCAGGCATTTAAGGCAGATGCGCTCTATCGCGCGGAAAATGGGTATGCGTATTTTGAAAAGGGAACTGTGACTCTGACGCTGGATATGACCCCTTGCCTTGTGACATCGCGTCTTGGCGTGGTGAGAAATATCGGCAAGGCGGCGTACCGCCGCGGTCCGATCGTCTACTGTGCCGAGGGGGTTGACAATCAGGACATCCAGACGCTATATTTTGACAAAACCGCAAATCGGGCGGCAACCGCTATGAAGGATGACCTTCTTGGTATATGCCTTACAGTCAAGGGATACCGCCGTTTGGAAACGGTGGCAGATGGCTTGTACGCGCCGCTTGACGAAGCGTTTGCCCCTTGTGAGATCAGGCTGATCCCGTATGCTTCCTTTGCCAATCGCGGCGAGAGTGATATGGCAGTGTATCTGATGTATCGATAACAAAAAAAACGGCAGACCGTTCGGGCGGTCTGCCGTTTTTTACTGCGCGAGATAGGTTACCCGCAGAGCATCGAAGGCGGCTGTTTGGTTGGCATAAAAGCCAAATGCGCCGCATTGGAAGGTGGGATCGGTGGCGGTGCAATCGGTGCAATTTGCCGAAAGGCGCAGTTCGTTTCCTTTGGCGTAGACGGTGACGGTAAAGGATTTTCCTGCTTCCTCAGGCGTCTTTGAGGCAAGGAGGGTCTTTTCGCCGTTTACCACTTTATACAGCGAATAGGCGGTTTCCGATACGGTGGCAAGATAGTAGTTTTCCGCGTCCTGATAGCGGAAAACGAAGCCTGCTTCCTCTTCAAAGCTGACACTGAAGGCAGCACTGAAATCCGCAAAGGCAGTGGCGTTGGCAATGGCTGTGCCTTGTCCTGCATAATAGCCTTGTGCCGCTGACCAAGTTCCGTTTACGGTCTGCCATTTATAGGCGTTTTTATCGGAAAAATCATCGCTGAAAAGATAGCGGTAGGTATAAGCTTTGTCGTCGTAGGGATTGTGATTGTTGATCTTGGCATCCGAGAAGTCCATCTCGGGGGCGATTGCCGATATATCCCCGTAGCTGTAGTAGCTGCCGTCCTCCTGAATGAGTCCGTTTTTCATTTTGTAGTTGTTGCGATAAGAGTCAAGGTAGCAGGGATGCACCATCAGAGTCCAGTAGAAGGGTGCCCATACCTTGGTTTCTGACAGCAAATTGACGGTGGGCGCAAGATTGCGGTAAAGAGGGTAGTTGACAGTCGCAGGACCGCCCACCCACTGTATTTCGGTGCAATAGACCGGAAGATTTGAAAGTCTGCCTTGCTCGATGCGGGTCATTGCATTTTTGTAAAACGCATCGGCAGATGCGGGGAAATTATCGTGATAATGGAGCATATCAGCGCCCGCTTCCACCGAATACACGATATTGTAGCCGCCTGCCGGTGCTGTGCCGAAGGTGATCGGGACAGAGCCTTGCATGGTCACGGCGTATTCCGAAAGATATTTCGCCAAGGCTTCGCGGTTGCCCCACGGTTCATTATAGATCTCGATTGCCATATGGCGTGTATCGTTGCCGTAGGTCTTGAAGAACCACGTGACGAAAGCTTTTGGCTCATCCCAGCGGTTTTGATTGGTGTAGATCTCCTTGCAGGGAGAGGTGATCGACCACGCTTTGGTGTAGTCGCGACTCCAGACATTTTCGCTGTAGTAGCCCTCCTCGGCTTTGCCACAGCCCTCAAACAGGGAGACCATTATCTTGATGCCGTATTCGTCGGCAAGTGTGAGAAAGTCGTCATAAGAGGCTTTGAAGTGATCGGGATTTTCCAGCCAATATTCATAAGAGACCCAGATGCGAAAGGCGTTGATGCCAAGCGTTTTGGCGTACTGCATATCGCGTTCGATGATCGCGCTGTCATACCATTTAAAAAATTGCGGAGCGTTCAAGGCATAGCTCGGATAATAGACCGCGCCACGCAGATTTTCGATCACGGCTGTCTGATCACCGGTCAGGCAAAAGCTTGCCGAAAGCTTTTCGGTGGCATCCGAAGGCGTGATCAGTGCAAGTGTGCCGCTATCGGCGGCAAGGTAGCGATTGGAATCCATCAGGCGAAGACTGATAAACGCATCGGGTTTATCTACACCCCATCCGGGGCGTGCAAGCGCTTCTTCTTGGTAGAAGGTGGCAAGCTTTTTGTCTTCTTCTCTCGGAATCTCGGCGGCAATCAGCGTTCCGTCAAGATACGCGATATAACGATTCGTGCCCGACATACGAAGGGAAACCCCCGCAGTGTCGGCAAGCCCCTTTTCGATGATGATACCGCGCAGTGACGGCTCGACCATTGCGGCAACCGCGAGTGAGGATGCCGAGGCTTTGATATAGTGATTTTTATACGCGGCGCTTTGCAGATAGATAACGCCCTCTTCCAATGCGGGAATATGCGTGAAGGCAATCTGATAGATGCGCAGATCGTCGAGCCCGCCGCGGTAGGGAGCATCGGTCATCAAAAGCGAATTACTGCCATGCGCGGCGGTAGCAACGCCCGAGGCATCGAGAACTTGCGGCAGATACCGTCCGACATCTGTCAGGGTAGCGACGGTCAACCCGTTGACATAGAGAGTTACTGTGCCTCCGTCAAGCGTGCCGTCAAAGCTGAAGGCGATCGAGGTCCACGTGTGGCATACCGTTTCGGGCAGGGGATACGGTGTCAAGCGCTTTTGTGTGCCGTCGGCGGCATCGGAATCGGAGGCAGTGATGGAGGCAACGAGCATTCCGTCGGCAATCGCGATGGCGAATCCGCGGTACTGACTGCCGTATTCAAACAGCATCTGCTCACCGCTTAGCGAGTCGGGCAGGATCGAAAAGCTGACCGAAAGCGCCTCTTGCGCAGGATGCAAAAAGGTGGAGTCGGTGATCTGCGAGAAATCGGTAAAGGTGTTGTTCAGCTTGATACCGTCGTTTTCGTTTGAAAAAACGGCGTAGCTTCCGCCCTCTTTTCCGATCGTGCCCGCAAACAGAATGCTGTCACGCGGTTGGGAAAGGGAGCTTTTGAGAACGGTCGCGTTTTCTGCTTCGTTGAATTCATACCACATAAGACCGTTCGTGTCGTTAATGTCGGGGAGGACAAGGTCAGGTCCTTTGACAGTGGTTGCTATGGCAGTTGTTGTGGTAGTTGTTACGGCGGTTGTGACGGCAGGGGATGTGCTGTCAGGCACGCGTGTTGTATAAGGTGTATGAGTGTCACTGTCCTTTGTTGTCGTCGTATCACTGCAAGCAAGCAGAAGACAGGCGGCACAGCACAAAAGAAGGAGAAGAAATAAGGGGTGAGGGCGATTCATCATAAGCACGGTCCTTTCGGTTACATTCGGTTTTGTAAGACTATTCTATCAAAACAATGTGAACAAATCAATAAAAAAGCGCCATTTTCGAAAAAATGGCACTTTTTTAATGTCTATCAGCGTTTTAGTCAAGATGCTCCTTGGAGGTTGCGGCGACGGGCTTGTCATAGGCGGCAAACGCATCTTCCACAGATTGGGTGGGCTTCTTTCTGTTGAAGAGAGAAATGATCGGTACGATGATCAGTCCTGCAACCATAACCAGTGCACCGCAGACGATGGGTGACTGCAGGGAGGTCGGAAGCGATGTGCGGAAGATCGTGGTGAGAACCATACCGCAAGGACCGAGAATGAAGCAGGTCCAGACCGCTGCCTTGGAGGTGCGCTTGCTGTACAGTCCGTAAAGGAAGGGGGCAAGGAAGGCACCGGCAAGAGCGCCCCACGAAAGGCCCATCATCTGTGCGATAAAGCCAACCGCTTCGCTGGTGCCCTTGTACTGATAAATGGCAAGAGCGGCGGAGATCACAACGAATACCGCAAGGAAAATACGCATAATGAAAAGCTGTTTCTTTTCGCTGAGATCCTTTTTGATGTGGGAGGCAATAATGTCAAGCGTGATGGTGGAAGAGGAGGTCATAACCAGCGAGGAGAGTGTCGACATCGATGCGGACAAAACGAGGATCACAACGATGCCCATCAGAAGAGCGGGGAGGTTTTCAAGCATTTTGGGAATGATCGCGTCGTAGCCCAAAGCGGCAACATCCACATCGTAAAGTCTGCCAAAGCCGCCGAGGAAGTAACAGCCGCCTGCCACGACAACAGCAAAGAGGGTAGAAATGATCGTGCCTTTTCTGACGGCGGTCTCGTCCTTGATGGCATAGAACTTGCCGACCATTTGAGGAAGTCCCCAAGTACCGAGTGAG
The DNA here is from genome assembly GCA_017453405.1 of Clostridia bacterium. Taxonomy (GTDB): domain Bacteria; phylum Bacillota; class Clostridia; order Oscillospirales; family CAG-272; genus RGIG1993. Next base: position 9,030 of record JAFTKF010000223.1, on the reverse strand, counting down.
GTTAGGATGACAACAGAAAGCAGTCCCAAGGGGTCAGGGCCGAAGAAGGAAGCGAATGCGCCGGGATTTGTGCCCTCAACCTCAACCTTCGAAAGGGAGGCGATGGCTTCCATAAAGCCGCCGTTGTTATTCAGAACCGCGATAATAACGGCAACGATACCGAACAGCATAATAATGCCCTGAATAAAGTCGTTGATCGCGATTGCCATATAGCCGCCGACTACCACATAGATGCAGGTCAGAACCGACATCAGAATGATGCACACCGTGTAGTCAATGCCGAATGCCATTTCAAACAGTCTGGATAAGCCGTTGAAGAGCGAGGCGGTGTAAGGAATCAGGAAAATGAAAACGATGATTGCCGCGGTGATCTTTAATGCGCGGCTTTCATAGCGTTCGCCGAAGAATTGCGGCATTGTGGCAGAGCCGTAATGCTGTGTCATCAGGCGTGTGCGTCTGCCGAGGCGGACCCAAGCAAGCAGTGAGCCGATCACGGCGTTTCCGATGCCGATCCAGGTGGAGGCAACACCGAAGCGCCAGCCGAATTGACCGGCGTAGCCGATAAAGATCACGGCAGAGAAATAGGAAGTGCCGTAAGCAAAAGCCGAGAGCCACGGGCCAACGCCGCGTCCGCCGAGGACGAAGCCGTTGACATCTTTGGCAGAGTGACGTGCGCGGAAACCGACATACACCATCACTGCGAAGAAAATAACAAGCATTGCTAATTTGATGAAGAGATCCATAGGGTATTCCTTTCTTTTTTTCTCGGCGAGGGCAATAAAAAAGCCTCTTTCCCGTATGGGAAAGAGGACGGAAAGAACCGTGTTACCACCTCTGTTTGCTATGCGCTTGCGCGCATAACCTCACCGAGTACTATCATACTCTTACGCTGTAACGGGCGTTCCCGTTGCCGCCTACTACGAGTTCGGAGCACTGCTAACGAAATGTATTCGCGCTTGCTGTCCTTACCGACTCTCAGCTTCCGTCGGCTCTCTGAAAAGGGGGAAACAGCGCTACTTCTTTTCGCTCATCGCATTTGATAGACTTAATCTACCATAAAAATTTTTCCTTGTCAAGGGGTTTTTCGAAAAAGATTCATCTTTATTTTTGGAATCTTGACATAAGCTTGTGTTTGTGCTACAATGAGACAGTTCTGTGACGAAAACAGCAAGGAGGAATGCTTGATGCTTCACGAAATGAAATTAAACCCTGCACCCTTTGAAATGATCGCATCGGGAAAAAAGATCTATGAGCTTCGTTTGTACGATGAGAAACGAAGAAAATTGGCAGTGGGGGATTTGATCCGCTTTTCTATGACAAACGATCCGTCGCGTTCTGTCACGGTCAGTGTTCGCGCACTGCATGTGTTTGATTCCTTTCAATCCTTGTATGAAGCCCTGCCTCTCGAGCTGTGCGGATATCGGGAAGACGAGCTTACGACGGCAAGCTACCGTGATATGGAAGCCTATTATTCACCCGAAGAGCAAAGCCTGTACGGCGTTGTGGCGATAGAAGTTATGTTGGTTTGACCGTTTGTACAAAGGGAAAGCCCCGACAGATGAATGCTGTCGGGGCTGTTTTGGTTGTAGCATACAGAAAAGCACTATGCGGTTTCTTGCTTCAAAGCCTCGATAGGATTTTCAATCGATAGCTTGCGCATCGCGTAAAGCATAGAAGAAAAAACAACGGCGAATACGCTGAATATGGCAATGAAAATAGAATACCAAGGCAGAAAGAAGCTGACAGAAAAGCTTTTTTGCATTACAAGGTAGACGAGATAGGTAACCGCGCAGGCAGTGGGAATAGAAAAGAGAAGCGTGATCGTGCCGTACAACAGACATTCGTAATTCATCATACGGATCAGTGCGCCCGATGTCATACCGACCGATCTCAGCATAGCAAATTCGCGCTTTCGCAGATGAATGTTGGTCGAAACGGTATGAAAAACATTGGCGGCGGCAATCAGTGAGATCAGGACGATAAAGCCGTAGCTGAACACATTGATGACGGTGATAAGATCTCGATTGGACTGTACTTCTGCAGCGTAGTTAAAAAGATCTCTTGTATCATAAGCACCGCGCAATAAAAGCTCACGAAGCGCGGTTTCGCTTTTCTGATGATCCTCTGAACAAAGGACAAAGCTTGTTGATAAGCTGTCCTTGCGTTCCGGAAGAAGTGAGTCCAGTGAGGACGTTGGATACAGCAAAGTGAGATTACTTGCGGTGTCGACAAAAAACGGCGCGGTATCGATAGCGTTTTGGTATGTCAGGGTACGGGCGGTATATACATCTTGACGAGGGAGGATGATGCTGTCATTGGGGTCATCCTCGCGTGTCAGGCGGCAAAGGGCGGTTCCGTGATCGTCGGTGTATTCTTCCGTAATCGTATACCCTTCCAACGGCTTTGGATGTTCACTGATAAATGATCCGTAAGAATCCGTCAGGATCTTGCCCGTAACATATTTGCCATCATCACTGTTGAAGAGCAAAAAGTTATGATAGAGCAGCGCGAGCGGTTTATCGGGATTCAGGTACAGGTCTTCATCAAGAGAGTTTTCCGAAAGAAGCTGTCGGAATGTCGTGTCTTCTACAAACAGCACCCTTACAATCAGATGGGCTTGACCGTTGGGTGTGTTGGGGCTCAGGATCTTGTCAGCATAGTTTTTCTGCCAGATTTGTGTGGTAAGGGAACGGTCGATATTCGTCGCAAGCATATATTCTTGAAACGAGGTGGCGGCAGTGATCCCATCGGTTGTTTGCATTTGTTGAAGTAGGGAAGCGGCATCGTCTCTTGTCATCATACCGCCGCGGTAGATAAGATCGTAGCTCGATGTCCCGTGAGATATTTCGATCGACTGTGACAGATACAAAGAAAGAGAAGAAGCGGAAATGAACAGTACCACACTCATAAACAGACTGATCACTGTTGCACGGTATTTTTTTCGGTTGCGTTTATAGTGTTTATGGGCAAGAGCGCCGGAGATCCCGAAGAGACGATAGATCAGATGCGGCGTTTTCGCCGTTCGCGCCATCAATCGGATATCCTGATTTTGTCGGATCGCTTCGATTGGCGAGATCTTCAGGATACGCCTTGCGGGAATGTATGCTGAGATCAGCACGGTAACAAAGGTGAGTATGACAGCGGCGATAATGGAAGGAACATCGACAAGCAAGCGAATGGGAATGGTGATGGTATCGCTGAGTGAAAGAAACATATGCCCTGTCAGTGAAAAGGTAATTGCCATTCCCAGAATGCCTGACAGAATGCCGAGAGGCGTTCCGATCCCACTGACAACCACGGCTTCCCATAAAACGCTTTTTTTCAGTTGATCGGACGTTGCTCCTACCGAGGAAAGAAGGGCGAAATCCCGTGTTCGTTCCGAGACCGAAATCGCAAAGGCGTTGTAGATCAGAACGATCGAGCCGAGCATGATCAAGGCAATAACGATGGCAAGAAAGCCGTAAAAGACGGCATAAAAGGAGTGGTAGCGAATCACGCCCAACAAAACGAGCACATTGGTATTGGTATCGCCTTTTAGACCGTGCGCTTTCATCAGATCGAATATGCCGTGCGGATCATCCAGCGTGAAGTAGATGCCGTGATAGGAATCGGTTTCGTTTGTGGCAAGTGTGATGGCGGTATATCCTGCCGCCATGGAGGATTCGAAGCTTGGAAGATGATAAAAACCGACAACGGTATAGGCGGTTTCGGTTTCGGGAACAAAACGCTCACCGTTATCGATATGCTTGCCCGTTTCGGTGTCGAAGGTGTAAGCAAATTCATCCTGCCAAAGCGTTCTGCCATTCAGAACGCGCTTGCCGAGCGAAAGGGTGACGGTTTCGCCCAGCGTATAATGTACATTGCCGTCTGAGGCAAGATGATTCGGTAAAAGGATCTCGTTGGGTGCGGTAGGATAGCGCCCTGATGAGATGTGGATCGGCAAAAGCTCCGAAAGTGATGCTCCTGCTCCAAGCACAAAAAGATAAGGCTTGTCCTCGTTGGCGGAATCGATCTTGGCGTATCCAATATTTTCCCCGTAGGATATCTGATCAATTTCTTCAAGTGCTGAAACTTTTTGATACACATCGCGCGAGGTGTTGCTGAGAGAGGCTTGCCACGCGCCTTCGGTGTAAAGCATATTATCCAGCATAAACCGATGAAAGCTGGTTGCAGAAACGGTGACTGCCGTAATCATGGCGCAAGACAGGAGAATACCGATGATGGTAACAAGGGTTCGCGTTCGGTTCTTTTTTATAGAAGCCAGCGTGATCTTGAAAAGAATATTCATGTTCGTATCACCTCATCCCGTGTAATTCTGCCGTCTTCGATCGCAATAATACGGTCAGCTTGCAGGGCAATTGTTTCATCATGCGTGATAACGATGAGTGTCTGGCGGTATTTTTTGTTTGAAAGCTTTAACAGCTCGATGATTTCGCGGCTGTTTTGAGAATCAAGATTGCCCGTCGGCTCGTCAGCGAGCACGATGGCAGGGGTGTTGATCAAAGCGCGCCCGATAGAAACGCGTTGCTGTTGACCGCCCGAAAGCTGATTGGGCAGATGGTGTTCGCGCCCGATCAGCCTGAGCGTTGTCATAAGCTCCTGCAGACGGTCCCGGTTGACGGTTTGCCCGTCGATCAGAACCGGTAGCGTTATGTTTTCGACAACGGTTAAAACCGGAATCAGGTTATAAAACTGATAGACCAGTCCGACTTGTCTGCGGCGAAAGATGGCAAGCTCCTCTTCGTTTTGTTGATAGACATCTTGACCGTTTAAGTACACCGTTCCCTCGGTTGGTCGGTCAACGCCGCCGAGAATGTGAAGAAGGGTGGATTTGCCCGAGCCTGACGGCCCGACGATCGCAACAAATTCCCCTTGTCTGACACGGAACGAGATACCGTCAAGGGCGCGGACTTCATTCTCGCCCGAGAGGTAGATTTTTTTAAGATTTTCGACTTTTAAGATTTCCATTCTATGCCTCCGCGTGTTTTTTTTCATTGTAGCACTATCAAGTGACGCCGTGGTGACTTTATGATAACAAAACTGTCACAAAGAAAAAGAACTGTTTTGAGCATCACCGTGCTGTCAAACAGTTCCTTTGTAAAGATGTACGGTAAAAACAGCACCGTTTGGGCACAGGTTTTCTGCTTTGATACTTCCGTTTTGCGCGGTGATGACAGTGCGGGCAAAAGAAAGACCGATGCCGAAGCTTGTTTTATCCGAGTGTTTTCCTTTGTAAAAACGTTCGAAAATGTGCGGAAGATCTTCCGGGGCGATTCCCGTACCGTTGTCACGGATGATGATTTCGCTATACAGTGCAGTCTCGTTTGCCTGAATTTCAATAAGACCGTTTTCGGGGGTATGTTCCATACAGTTTTTGATGATATTGCCGATCGCTTCCTGCGTCCATTCGGGATCGCACAGTACGTTGCCGCTTGCGGTAATTGACAGCTGCTGAGAGTGCAATTCCATCGGGATGAGAAGGGGAGCGGATGCTTTTCTGAGCAGTGACTCCAGTGAAAGCGTGGTGCGCCTCATCTGTACGGTACCGGCATCCAGTTTTGACAGCTTCAGTAGTGTTGTGATCAATCGGTCAATTTGTGAAAGCAGGGCGGATAACTCGCGGCAAAGTGTCAGGCGGCGTGCTTCGGACAAGGCTTCCTCACCAAGCATCGATACGAGAAGATTGATAGAAGTCAAGGGCGTTCGGATCTGATGGGAGATGTCGGCAAGGGAATCGGCAAGGGCGCGTTTATCCTGCTTCAGCTGTGCCTCACTGTCCTGAAGACGGACTGTCATTTTGGATAGCTCGCTTTGCAGAATGCTCAGCTCGCCCTCGGTGTACGACTCTAAACCTACGGCGGTGTCGCCGTGAAGGATTCGGTTTACGGCTTCGGAAAGCTTTTCGATTCGGCGATACCGCATAATGGAGATGCAGAAATGGGCGGCAAGGAAGAAAAGACATAGGGAAGCGCTGAACAACACAAATCGTGGATCTATGATCGCGGCAAGGAGCGTTACAACGATAGAAAGACCCAGCAGGAAGAGAAATTCGCACTTGATCTCGGGATTTCGAAAAAGCTTCATATCAGTCCACCTTATAGCCCAATCCGCGCACGGTCTTGATGATCGTCGGGGCTTGCGGATTTTTTTCAAGCTTTTCGCGAAGGCGTTTGATATAAACTGTCAACGTATTGTCATTAACGAATTCTCCCGCAATATCCCAAATGGCATTGAGCAGTTGCGTCCGGGATAAAACCATACCGCGATTATTGAGAAATACCAGCAAAAGACGGTATTCCAAAGCGGAAAGACAAAGATCCTTGCCGTGCCTCATAGCTGTCCCTTTCAAGGTGTCGACCTCGATATCCATAAGCTTTACGACACCTCTGCTTTTTCCTGTCAGGCGAAGAATATTTTTGATACGTGATACCAACTCGCGCGGACGGAAGGGCTTGGCTATGTAATCGTCAGCACCGATGGCAAATCCTGTAAGGGTGCTGTATTCGTCGCCGGAAGCGGTGAGAAAGATCACGGGAAGCGAATAGTCTGTTTTGATGGCGGCGCAGAGAGAATATCCGTTTCCGTCGCGAAGCGCAATATCAAGAAGTGCAAGATCGAAGACTTCTTTGCTGAGATATGTCAGTGCTTCTTGTTGACCGTAGGCGGATTGGATCGAAAAGCCCTCGCGCGTCAGAAAATCAGTCAGGGTCTCAACAATCGCCGCGTCGTCTTCAACGAGCAAAAGTTTGGTCATAACAGTCGGTCCTCCTTGTCGTGATAAAAACAGTATAGCACAGATATCTCCAAATTGCAATCGTTGAAAGAAAAAACAAGGGCAATTCCACGCGCGGGGAATTGCCCTTGTAAAGATGTCAGAAACGGTTGAGATACTCTTCAAGCTCGGATTTAATGACCGAGACCTGCGGACCGTAGACGACCTGCACGCCGCCGCCCTTTTTGATGACACCTCTGGCACCGCTTTCCTTGAGGGCGGTATCCGAGACGGCATCGGGGACTTTGACAGAAACACGAAGGCGTGTAGCACAGCAGTCAATGGAGATGATATTGTCTTTGCCGCCCAGTCCTTCCAGAATCAAAGCGCTGGTGGTATCCGATGGAGAGGTCGCTTCTGCTGTTTGCTTTTTCTGCTTCTTGGCATCGTAATCGGCACGGGTATACAGCTTCACATCGCCGTCCTCAAGCTCTCTGCCGGGGGTGCGGTAATTCTTTTTGAGAATGAGGAAACGGAACAGGACGAAATAAATCACGAAATAGGCAGCACCGACAAGGGGTACCATCAACCAATTGGTTTTGGCATTTCCTTGCAGAATACCGAAGAGGGTGAGGTCGATGATCCCGCCCGAGAAGGTCATACCGACACCGACACCGAGTGCGTGCATCAGCATATACGAAACGCCTGCAAGGATCGAATGGATGACATACAGCGCGGGCGCGACAAAGAGAAAGGTAAATTCCAGCGGCTCGGTGATGCCCGTAAGGATCGAGGTGAGCGCGGCAGAGAAGAGAAGTCCGCCGACAGCCTTTTTCTTTTTGCTGTCCGCAACCGAATACATCGCAAGAGCGGCGCCGGGAAGCCCGAAGATCATCAGCGGAAATTTGCCGCTCATAAAGCGGGTTGCCGATACCGAGAACTTGCTTGTGGCGGCAGAGGCAAGCTCGGCAAAGAAGATATTCTGCGCACCGTAGATCATCGTGCCGTCCACAAGTGCCGATCCTCCGACACCCGTTTGCCAGAAGGGCAGATAGAACACGTGGTGCAGACCGAAGGGAATGAGAATACGCTCAATGAAGCCGTAGATCATCGTACCTGCATAGCCGGATTTCAGAACAAGATCGCCGAGAGAGTAGATGCCCGATTGAATATACGGCCAGATGAAAAACATCAGAACACCGACAAGCAGATATGCTACCGTGGAAATGATCGGAACAAAGCGTGTGCCTCCGAAAAAGGAGATCGCTGTCGGGAGCTTGATCTTATAGAAGCGATTGTGCAAAAAGGCAACACCGAGTCCGACGATAATGCCGCCGAATACGCCCATTTGCAAAGAATTGATGCCGACGACATTGACGACGGTGCCTTCCGGCATAGCACCTGCCTCCAGACGGCCTGTGATCGTAAGAAGCGTGCCGATGGTTTTGTGCATCACGAAAAAGGCAATGGCGGCAGAAAGCGTGGCAGTTGCCTTTTCACTTTCTGCCATACCGAGCGCGACACCCATCGCGAAGAGAAGGGGCAGATTGTCAAAAATGACCGTGCCGACAGATGAGAGAATGCTGAATACCGAATAGAGGAAGGTGTCAGGACCCATAATACCCATAAGTCCGTACGCTTCGAGCATAGTGGTATTGGTAAAGGATGCGCCGATGCCAAGTAAAAGACCTGCGATCGGCAGCATAAACGCTCTGCCGACGCGTTGCAACAGACTGAAAAAGCCCTGAGAACGAGGGCGTTTGGTTTGAGCTTGTGTCATAGTAAAACCTTTCTTTTTTGGTTTACTCCTAGTATGGGAGTGTTTTTTTGCCGTTATGTGCTCCAAATTTTTGCAAAAGTATGGTAGAGAATCGATATTTTTTCAACCGTTGTTAAAATTTTTTTCAACTTTTGTTGAAAAAAGAAAAAAACTGTGATATACTGTCACTATACTGCTGAATCGTTTGTGAGGTTAGCTATGAAAGTGAAAATGAAATCGAAGTCATCCGAAGAGGTAATGGCAATCGAAACGCCCAAGCACCAAAAGCCGCCAAAGCCTTGGTTTTTATTGCGCACGCTCGTCAGAGTGCTGTCGCAATTTGATATGTGGCGCACGCGCTTTCGCTACAAGTGGGTGGATAAAGAAAACTGCCCCGAAGGTCCTTATCTCATTCTGATGAATCATTCGAGCTTTTTGGATCTGAAGATCGCCTCGCGGATTCTGTATCCGATGCCGTATCACATTGTTTCCACCTCTGATTCCCTGATCGGTAAGGAATGGCTGATGCGCCACATCGGATGCATCCCTACCGAAAAAT
>JAFTKF010000222.1 GCA_017453405.1 Clostridia bacterium | reverse complement strand
GTGCCCTTTGGGATTACGGCAAGGGCTGTCTTGCGCTCGTCAAATTCGTCCTTGCCCACAAGGCATTTACGATGATGGAGCAAACCGCAAGCGCGATTCGGAATACCGCGCCTTGGCTTTCTCCCCTATACTACCGCGGGATCGCCTACGACCAGCTTGCCGACCTTGCTGAACGGCAGGGGATCTTGCCAAAGCGAAGGAATTATATCTTCTTGCCCACGCCATCACCGAAGAGCTTCGCGATCTTGATCCCGAAACGAACGACCGTGACCTTGCGATCTCGCATCAGCGGCTTGGCGATATCGCCTTTGCGCTGGGCGATATGGCAGAGGCTCAAGACCATTATGTCAAAGCCTATACGATATCGCTGGCAATTGTCAAGGTAAGCGACGACCCCTGTGCCAAACGCGGACTTGCCACCGACTATGATCGCCTTGCTAAGCTTGCCAAGGTGCAGAATCAGCTTGCCGCCGCACGCGACTGCTATCTGAAGGCACTGCAGCTGCGCGAAGCCCTTGCGGGTGAATTCGACACCGCACAAGCAAGAGAGGACCTTGCGATCAGCTATGTTCACCTCGGCGATGTGGAGAGGGAGCTGGGTCAGCTCTCGCTTGCCCTTGCTCATTATCAAAAAGCCGTCGCCATTGACGAGGCGATCGATACCGAAACCGAGACCCTCGCGGCAAAACGCTGGCTTTCCATCGATTATGAGCGACTCGGCGATGTTGCCCGTGCACAGGGCGACTATACTGCCGCCGAGACCTATTATCAAAAATCGCTGGCAATGGATCTCGCCCTTGCCGCAGTCATCCCCTCTATCGAAGCGCGAGAGGATCTTGTCGTGATGTACGATAAGCTTTGTCTTGTTGCCATCGAAACAGGACACCTTGACGAGGCAAAAGCCTATGCCGAAGCCATGCAAAAGCTGGCGGAAGAGGTACGTGATGCCACCGACAGCATTTCCGCCAAGGAATCGCTGTCACTTGCCTACAATCGCCTTGCCTACTTCGCCAACAAAGAAGGCGACCTTGCGGCTGCGGAAGCCGCCTTCCAAAAAGCCCTTGCCATTGATGAAGCGATCCTTGCGGCAACCGACACGGAAACTGCCAAGCAAAGCGTCGCCTTAGGTTACGCCGCCCTCGGCAGAATCGCCAAGAATCGGGGCGATTTTGATACCGCTCGCACGCTTTTACAAAAGGCACTGTCGATGCGGGAATCACTTGCCGCGCAAAACGATATCCCCCAAACGCGCCACGACCTTGCGCTCAGCTACAAACGCCTTGCCGAGCTTGCCAAAGCCGAACAGGATACCGATACCGCGCTTTCCTATTATCTGCGCGCTCTTACTTTGTATGAAGACCTTGTTGAAACGACCGCTGTCTTATCCGCGCAGATCGATCTTGCCGTCTGCTATTATCAACTGGGCGACCTTTATAAGAAAATGGGGGATATCGACAGCGCCGATGTCTATTACCGCAAGGCATTCGGGTTCAGTGAAGCGATCGCCTCCCACACCGAAGCCCCTTCTGACGAAAAGCGCCTCGCCCTGTGCTATGAACGCCTCGGTGATGTCGCGCGTATGCGCAACAATCTCGATCGCGCACAGTGGTGTTACGCCAATGCCCTGACAAAGCGCAAGCAATTGTATGACCGCACCAACGACGATAGCCTGCAAAGCGATATTGCCTATGCACTGTATAAGCTCGCAACGGTATTTGAGCTTAGAAAAGACAAAAAAGGCGCACGCAAGCTTGCCGAAAACGCCGAGTCGATCCTCATTGCGCTCACAAACAATTACCCCGATAACACCCCCTACCAACGCCGCCTCGCACTGATCAGAAAACTACTCGCCACACTCTCCTGACTCGCCCTTTTGCAAAAGCACCCCTCTGCGCCCTTCAAACCCTTTCGCTGACACACCGCCTCTGTCACCCTTTTTCAAACATTTTGCAGACATAATACCTCTGTCGCCCATTCCAAAAGTTTTTGAAGAGTTTGAGAAACTTTTTTCAAAAAGTTTCTCAAGTCCCCCTTTTTCGCAAATCAGCCGTTGTCAAACGCTCACACCCCTCGACAGCGTTTGACAACGGCGCATTTTTTATCCCTGTAGTAATTTTTGATTGAATTGAATCATCGTTTCCTCGGAGGGAGCTGGCGTCGAAGGCGACTGAGGGAGAACGCGTGACAATGAAGTCACCACAAACTCAAAGTCACGCCGGCTCCTTCCACCACTTCGTGGGTCCCTCCCTCCCAGAGGGAGGCTATTGCGCGATATTTTCATTGGTCGGGGCTTTATTAATACGGGCATGCAAAAAGGTTCCTCCGAGAAACCGACAATTCGATCAAAAATTACCGCCTGAAAAATAAAAGCGCCGTTTTCAAATGCTTACAGGAATTGTGAGCGTTTGACAACGGCTGATTGGGATAAAAGATATTGTTTTTCTTGGGGTGCTTTTTGAAAAAAGCTCCCCAAACCCCACAAAAACTTTTGAAAAAGGGTGACAGAGGTATTGCCTCTGCAAAAACTTTTGAAAAAGGTGACAGAGGTGTTGTTCTGCAAAAGACTGACAGAGCGATTTCTTTGAAATCATTTGAAAAACCGTTTCAGGCGGTGGCGGAAGCGGACCATATAGAGGACGGTCAGGCGTTTGATCAGAAGATCAAACAGCCAGAAGCAGACATTGGCAACAAGGTAATAGGCAACGAGCAACCAGCCTGCGTAGTCGGTAATGCCAAACACAAAGCGGGCAAGCAAGAGTGCCGCCGTCAGCGAGCCGTTGAAATAAAGCACTTTCAAAAGGCAGGACAACACACGCCCCAATTTGTCAAAAAAGCGCTTGATCAGTGGATACAGTCCCGTGAAAACCAAGTAAATTGCCGCAATGAACTTGCTTGGCAAGAGGAGTAACGACAAAAGCGAGGTGGCGGCATAGATCATCCACCCAAAGCGTTCGGAAAGCTCGATCATCGCCAGCAGTAAAATGGCAGAGGCGAACATCGAAAGCGCAAGATCGGCAATCTCAAACAATGATGCCAGCGACAAAATCGCCACACTGAGTGCGCAAAACAGTGCCGAATAGGTAATTTTTTTCGTCCGTTTCATCACATACCCCGTCAACAGCAGCGAATGAGGTCGCCGCCCATGCATTCACAGCAGCAGTCGGCGCAAACAAGTCCCGAGCAGATATCGCAATCCGAACAGCCACGCGTTGATGTGTGATAGCTCCCTTCCGAGCGCATATTCGCCGTCGCCGCCCTGAGGCTGTCAAGTGCCTCGCGATATTCGCGGTTGGTGGGGTCTTCGCGGCACGCCGATTCAAACATCCGAAGCGCATCCATATACCTGCCCATACGCATAAACAGAACGCCCTTTAAAAACAGCCATTCCGCGCCGCGCTCGTTGTAAGGAATCCCCTCCAGCAAGCGTTCTGCCTCGGCAAGGCGGTTTTCATTGAGCAAGACCCGAACCGTATGATACACCCCGCCTTGCGACGAGGACTGTGAGGACTGTGAAGTTCCCTGATATCCTTCCTCGCGCCACGCCTTGATCGTATCGTAAGCCTTGTTGATCTCCTTCATTTTTTCGGCGGCAATCTCACGAAGCGCCTCCTTCTGGCAGTTATCGGGATGATATTTCTTGGCAAGCTCGTAATATGCCTTTTTAATTTCGGCATCACTTGCGTTCGGCGACACGCCGAGTATTGCATAAGGATTATAACTCATAGGCTTTCCTGCTTTCCTTTTGTATCGTTTCGGCGCGCTTATTGTGGTAGATCACCTCGCGCATCACATCGCCAAGTCCCAGCTTCAGAAGATTTTTAAGAATCGCGTAGATGCCGCCATCCGCAATATCAAGAAGATCCAGCGCCACCGATGCCTGCACAAGCTCCATATCCAGCGCTATGACCAGTCTGTCACGAAAGGCATCGCTTTCGGTGTCCTCTTTGCTGAGCACAAAGGGATTATACGCGCCTGTCTTTTTGTCCTCGTCTCGGTCGGCATAGGCATCGAGAATATAGATCAGCCTGCCCACGCGATAGCCGATCTCATACAAGGCAACCGTTTTTTCTCTTGCAAGCTCGCCCTTGCCGTCATAGGCAAAGACCTCTCCCAAAAGCTTCCCGAAGATCTCAGCCCCCTCATACACGCTCTCTGCCGATCGCGCCTCGCAAGCCGAAAGCTCCAAAAGTCTCTGCGCAGTCGTTTCCTCCAAAGCGAGAATCGGTGCGTGGCGCATCGCTTTCTTGGCGCTTTTTGCCATCATTTTCGCAAACAATCGGCGGATTCCCTTTTCATCCCTGCTGTCATCCTGCAGCTTGCCGTAGAGAAGGATCGCCGAAACGCTTGCCGTATACGCAAGGCTCTCGGAGGAGGCAACGGCAAGACAGCCCTTCACAGGGTGCACGGGACAGCGCTGTTTCAGAAAGCAAGCGCGCTCACCGACAGCCCCCAGCCGTAAAAGCGCAAGCAGTACCATATCATAGCTGAGCATATAGCGAAGACGGCGGGAAAGCTTTTTCTGATGGTGGCAAAGACCGCAATAAACAGCTTTGTAAAAATCATATTCCTTGATTCTCAGATCCCCACGCCTCGGTTTCACATAGCCGAACACAATCTTTCCCCCCAATTTCACTTGCATTCTTGACAAGACCTTAAAAATTTGTTATACTGTAAGGTAGTATGCGGTAGGATCACCGCATTGCCACAATTTTCTATAGTGTATCACAAAGATGTGTCTGAGTTTTGTATAACTTGTGAACAAAGAGTGAACACATCCTAAAAGGAGGCACTATGCCAAAGCTGAAGATGGCAGGTCTTGTGATGGACATCTGCCACGATAATCCCATTCTGAATCAACAGATCGGCGACTACCTGACCGAGGAAGCCCCCGATTTCACGGTAGCGCTGGATGACGACTATATCACGCGCGAGATCGAAGAAGAGATCCGATGCGATCTCAACTTTCCGAAGGCATACAGCGAGTATCTTGCGATCTATCGCTACATTGCCACAAAAATTCTCGATTACGACGGCTTTCTGATGCACGGCTCGGCAATCGGCAAAGACGGCAGAGCCTATCTCTTCTGCGCCCCCAGCGGTACGGGCAAAAGCACGCACACCCGTTTGTGGCGCGAGGCATTCCCCGACTGCATTATGGTCAACGACGACAAGCCGATCATTCGCAAGAGCGCGGGTGAGTTTTTCGCCTGCGGCACGCCTTGGAGCGGCAAGCACGATCTTGACACCAATATTTCCCTGCCCCTGAAGGGAATCGTGATCTTAGCACGCGGCGAGGTCAACCGCATCGAGCGCGTAAGACCCGAAGCGGTGCTTGGACTTTTGTTCAATCAGATCTATCGCCCCTCATCCAACGAAGCCTATCTTGCCACCATCGACCTTGTCAGCGAAATGCTCGGCAAGGTTCCGGTCTATAAGCTTTGGTGCAATATGGAACAAGAAGCGGCAATTCTTGCCGAAAAAACTCTGTCTCAGGACAGCGAATAAGGAGTAGCTATGAAAATCAAAGAAGGATTTATTTTAAGAAAATGCGGCGAGGCAGACATCGTCGTTCCGATCGGTGCTAATGTCGAAAAATACAAAAACATTATGATCACCCTCTCGGGTACTTCCCGTATGCTGTGGGATGCCCTTGTCAAGGGCTGTGACGAGGAAGCACTCGTTACCCTGCTTCTCACCACCTTTGAAGGCGTGGACGAAGCGATCGTCAGACGCGATGTCGGCAATTTCCTGACAACAATGAAAAAGGCAGAGCTTATCGATGAGTGAAGCCTATGAAGAAGTCGTCAAGCGCAATGGCACGCTGGTCTTTACCCCCGGCGGTACATCGATGCAGCCGCTTTTGCGCCATCACGAAAACCCCGTGGTGCTCGTGCCCGTCGAGGGCAGGCTGAAAAAAGGGGATGTTCCCTTTTACAAGCGTGAGAACGGGCAGTATGTCCTGCACCGTATCCTGAAAGTGCGCAAGGACAGCTACGACTGCTGCGGCGACAACCAGACCGAGCTGGAAAAAGGGGTCACAGACAGTATGATCTTTGCGAAAATGATCGGCTTCTACCGCGGCGACACCTACGTGTCGGTGGACGATCCCGAAATTCTTCGCTACAGCCGCCGCCGTATGGCAAGCCGCCCCTTACGCAAGATCAGCGCCCGTGTGCGCTACCTCTTTCACCGTGTATTTCGAAAAAACCGTCACGAATAAACCATCGGCTGCTGAACGGTAGCTTATACCGCTGAGCTTGCTCGGCGGTTTTTGTGATTCTCAAAAACCGCATAGTTCCAAAGAAAGGTAAAGATTATGAAAAATACGGATACCCCGCGCGTCAGAGAAAATTATACGATGCTCTGCGATTTTTATGAACTGACCATGGGTCAGGGCTATTTTACCTGCGGCAAACGCAATACCGTCACCTATTTTGATGTCTTTTTCCGCGACATTCCCGACGGAGGCGGCTATGCCGTCTGCGCAGGTCTTGATCAGCTGATCGATTACATCGAAGACCTCGCGTTTACCGACGAGGATATTGAATGCCTGAGAAAGAAATGCCTGTTCTCGGAGGAGTTTCTCAGCTATCTGAAGACCTTCCGCTTCACCGGCGACATCTGGGCTGTTCCCGAAGGCACGCCCATCTTCCCGGGTGAGCCGATCATGACCGTCCGCGCCCCTGCCATTGAGGCGCAATTCATTGAGACCTTTGTTCTTTTGTCGCTCAACCATCAGTCGCTGATCGCCACCAAGACCTCGCGCATTGTGGGTGCTGCCGAGGGCAGACCCGTTTCGGAATTCGGCTCTCGCCGCGCACAGGGCACGGCAGGTGCGATCCTCGGCGCACGCGCCGCTTATATCGCAGGCTGTTCTTCCTCTGCCTGCACGATTGCTGAGGAACGGTTCGGCGTTCCCACGGGCGGTACGATGGCACACTCCTGGGTGCAGATGTTCGATACCGAATTCGAAGCCTTTGATACCTACTGCTCGATCTATCCCGAAAGCGCGACCCTTCTGATCGATACCTACAATGTCCTGAAAAGCGGCGTTCCCAACGCCATCAAGGCATTCAAGAAGCACAATATCAGAAAAGGCGGCGTCAGAATCGACTCGGGCGACGTTGCCTACCTCTCGCGCCGCGTTCGCAAAATGCTTGACGAAGCAGGGCTTCACGATATCAAGATCATCGTTTCCAACTCCCTTGACGAGCATATCATCCGCGATCTGATCCAGCAGGGCGCCAAAATCGATGCCTTCGGCGTGGGTGAAAGACTGATCACCTCGCGCTCCTCTCCCGTATTCGGCGGCGTTTACAAGCTGGTCGCGGTGGAAAACGAGGATGGCACGATCATTCCCAAGATCAAGATCTCGGAAAACATCGAAAAGATCACCAATCCCCACTATAAAAAGCTGTATCGCCTTTACGACAAAACCACAGGCAAGGCAATTGCCGATCAGATCACGCTGTATGACGAAACGATCGACGACAAAGAGCCTCTTGTGATCTTCGATCCCCACTTCACGTGGAAGAAAAAGACGCTTGAAAACTACACCGCCCGCGAGCTTCTTGTGCCGGTCTTTGAAAATGGCAAATGCGTCTATCCGCGCTACTCGGTCGAAGAGATCCGCCAATACTGCCAAAAGGAAATGGATACCTTATGGGAGGAAGTCAAGCGCCTTGACAATCCCCACCGCTATTATGTCGACCTCTCGCAAAAGCTGTGGGATCTCAAGCACCGCCTTCTGAACGAAAACGCGCAGGGCTGATGATGACCCCCTTCGAAACGCCCTTTTTCGTCTGCCCGATCTGCCAAAGACCGCTGGCACGGCAGGAAAACAGCCTTCTTTGCGAAAACCGCCATACCTTTGACATTGCTAAGTCCGGGCAGGTCAATCTGCTCCGCGCCTTCGGTCAAAAGCACGGCGACAACGCCGATATGGTCAAAGCACGCCGCAATTTTCTGGAAAGCGGCGCATATGATCCGATGCGCCGAGCGGTCGCAGCCTTACTCAGCACCTATCTTGCCGATGGCGGGATTCTCCTCGATTCGGGATGCGGCGAAGGCTATTATACCGAGGAATTCGCGAAAAACCAAGCGTTTTCTGTCTACGGCATTGATATTTCCCCCAAAGCCGCCGCATTATGTGCCAAAAAGAACTGCTGTCGCGGCGTTGCCGTGGCATCCGCTTACGAGCTTCCCATTGCCGACGGGACTGTAGATGCGATCACCAATATTTTCTCGCCCTTCTGCCGCGAGGAATTTCTGCGGATTCTCAAAACGGGGGGCATCGTGATCGATGTCATCCCTGCCGAGCGCCATTTGTGGGAGCTGAAAGCGGCAATTTACGATACCCCCTATGAAAACAAGATCAAACCGATCGGGATCGAGGGCTTTGTGCACCGCGAAACACGACCCGTCACAACAAGCTTCACCCTGACAACACACGACGAGATCCGCGATCTTATGCTGATGACCCCATATTTTTACCGCACGGGCAAGACCGGACACGAAAAGCTTTCTCAGCTGAGTACCCTACAGGTGACCGCCTCGTTTTATCTGCTTGTTTATCAAAAAATCTGATATCAGGAAAGGATACCGTATGAGCCTTCTCAAAGAACGTATCGAAACCGCCATCGCAAACGGGAACACCCCCGATCTCGGACGGTATTTGAACCGCACGCTCGATCCCGCCATCATCAGCGAGGTTGCCGAAGCGATCGCCAACGCCTTTCAGGGCGAAAATGTCACCCGCGTTCTGACAGCCGAGCCTGCAGGCATTGCCATTGCCTATAAGGTTGCCGAATTGCTGTCTGCCAAAGCAGTCTTTGCCCGCAAACGCGAGGAAACCGCCTGCTATGAAGCGGTGGTCAACAGCAAGACCAATACCACCCTGCGCCTGCCCCGAAAATATCTCACCGCAGGCGACAGCGTGCTGATCGTCGACGATGTTCTGGCAATGGGCGGCATTGCACAGGCACTGATCGAGATCACAAGACAGTCCGAAGCCAACCTTGTCGGCGTGGGCGTTGCGATCGAAAAAAGCTATCTTGCCACCGCCGATAAGCTCCGCGCACGCGGCATCGCCGTATATTCTCTCGTCAAAGTCCTCACCGAAGACGAAAAAACACTCGCATAATTCTTTATCCATACAAAGAGGCAGTGTCAACAGAATGTCCTCTTAAAGACAGTTTTTGAAATTGAATAGAATACGTTACCACCGACAGGAGGACAGAGGATGCTTTACATTCTCTGTCCTCTT
>JAFTKF010000221.1 GCA_017453405.1 Clostridia bacterium | reverse complement strand
CACGCTTTCTGTAATGACAACCGCCATCGGCGGCGTTTTTTGCGAAGTCATACAGCACCATCCTTTCTGCTTTCAGAATACCACATAGTCAAGTGATTGTCAATAGAGTTCATATAATTGTTACAATTAAGCAATCACCCCTGCCGTATCGTTTGGCAGGGGTGATCTCAGTCATCGAGCAGTGCTCTTGCTTTTTCGATCTTTTTCAAAAGACGGAAGGCGCTAAGGCGTCGGAAGGGCTGGTTGTTACAGACAACGAGAGAGAGCTGTTCATCGCTCAGGAAGGGGTTTTCGAGATAGAGCTGTAAAAACTGCATCGTCGTTCCCATATAACGGATGACCTTCAGCTTATCGCAGTCGAGAAAGGCATCCTCGCCGATATGCACAAGGCTTTTGGGCAGGATGATGTGTGTCATTTTGGCACATCCCACGAAGGCACGGTCTCCAATGGTGAGAACGCCCTCCTGAAGCTCCATGCTTTGCAGTTGACTGCAGAGCGCGAATGCGCCGTCCTCGATATGCTTGGGCATTCCCGAGAAAAGAACCGTGCGAATATCCGCACCAAAACAAGCACCGCGCGGGATGGTTTCGACATTGGAAAAGAGAAAATTGGCAGAAAGGTCGCCGGGTGTCCGAAGATTGCGGTAGGTCCAGTCGCCGAGCGTATGTACCGAATCGGGCAGGAAGAAGAGCATATTGGTCGCTGCTTCGTTGAAGGCGCTTGCTCCCACGGTTTTGAGGGATGAGCCAAGCTCCATCAATTGAAAGCTTGTGTTGGCAAATGCGCCATCTCCGATTGCTTCAACGGTATCGGGAAAATCAAAATCCAGAAGGACATTGCAGTCGGCAAACGCGCCGTCTCCGATCTTCACAACGCCGTCCAAAACGCCTTCGGTATGGGGGCAATTGGGCGGGAAGCGAAGCAGGGTATTGTCACGGCTGTACAAAACGCCGTTTCTGTCGTAAAAATACGGATTGTCGTTGTCAACGTAAATGGCGGCAAGCTGAGAGGGCGTGCCGAACAGACGGGGCGTTTCGGCAAAACCGCCGAAGGATGCCTCCATCATACGAAAATACGATGTCGTTTCCAATGCTTCGAGATCTTCATACGTGTCCTCGGGAATGGGCGAGGGCAGAATGCGCTTGACGGTTTTGGGAATAAAGAGGGTGGCGGCATTCGGGAAAGCGGCGGAAATTTCAACAATCTCGGAATTTCCGATCTTTTCGGGAATGTAGACCTCGGTCTTATTGCCGATGTAATCGACCAAGGCAAGCCCGTCGGGTCTTTCTTCGCAAATGAAATCCGACATCACGTTTTCGGTGACATTGAAGACCGATTCGATCTTGTGAATGCGGTAGAGGATGTTTTCATAGTCCTTTTCATAACGCAGTGCGGTGTTTTCATCGGGGAAGATCTCGTCGAGCGTTGACAAAAGCGCTTGATCGGCGGGATCGGTCAGGATCGCTCTTGCGGAATAGCGCCCCTCCTCCAGTGCTACCGTGACAAAGGGCTTGCCCGATGCCTTCAGCATCGCGATCTCCTCGCGGACGGCAGGGCTTTTCAGAAAAGCTTCGCTCAGATAGAAAATGACACCGGCGCAGTAGGGGTCGGCAATCCGTTCACTTGCCGCGCGTGACCAATCACTGCCTGCAGGCAGACCCTCGTCATACCAGAAGCGCAGACGGGTTTCGGAATTGTATAAAAAGAAGGAAAGATCGTGGTACACATCCCGATAGTTTTTGTGGGAATACGAGATAAAGACATAGCTTTGGTCCTTGCCGTGGTAGGCGGGCAGATGCTCGCGCAGCCATTCAAGGTGCTTTGCTTGAACATCGGGGTCTTGGGAATCCAGCTTGGCAACGCCCTCGAGATAAGATTCGATGACGAGGAGCTTTTCTTCGGCGGAATAATCCTGCCAATTGCGCTTGGTTTTCATCAATATGACTTCCTTTCTTATACAACTGCGGTCAGCCTAAAAAAGCTTTGACGACATCCTCGGCGGAAATGCCGAGCGTGCGATAGAGGGATTCGCACTGAGTGCCCTCGCCGAAGGAATCGATGGCAAGGACGGTATAGCTGCGGTTGGCAAGCGTTGGCGCTTGGCGGATGCCGTCGTACAGCGTGACACCGACGCCGCCCGTGCGGATGCCCTCCTCCAGAAAGACGATCGGCTTTTGGGATGTGCCGAGGATCGCAAGGATCTCGCTGTACGGCAGGGGCTTGAGCTGTTCGAGCACCACAAGCGCACACGAGAAGCCTTGCTCCGCGAGCAAGCCTACGGCGCGTTTTGCTTCAAGCACCGCGTGGGAATAGGTTAAAAGATAGCCGTCAGGCTCGTTTGTTTTCTCGCGGTTGATTTGACAAAGCAGGGTCTTGCCGTGTCGGGCAAAGCTGTCATCGGTTAATTCCCCTGCGTTGGGATAGCGCACAAAGGTGGCTGTGTCGGCGGAAGTTCCTTCCTTTATATAATGCGCAAGAGAAGCAAAGGTCGTGGGAGCGAAAATTCTGATTTCGGGAATTGTGGAAAGAAAGGCAACATCGTAAATGCCGTGATGCGTCGTGCCGTCCTGTGTGGCAAGGGATGCGCGATCGATCGGTACGACCATCGGAATATGCTGCAGTGCCACATCGTGCAGAATGCTGTCATAGGCGCGCTGTAAAAATGAGGAGTAGATCGGGACGATCGGCTTTTTGCCGCCGAGCGACAGTCCTGCGGCGAAGATCAGCGCGTGTTCCTCGGCAATTCCGACATCAAAGAAACGGTCAGGATAGGCTTCCGCAAAGGGGTAAAGTCCGCATCCGTCCTCCATTGCGGCGGTGATGGCAACGATGTCGGGGTCGTTTTCGGCAAGTGAAAGCAGCGTTTCGCCGAGTGCTTGCGAAAAGTTCTTGCGGTTTACGTGACCTTTGGGCGGGACGGAATGATAACGGTTGGGATCCTCCTCGGCAGGGGGATAGCCCTTGCCCTTGACGGTCTTCAGATGAATGACCGTGCTCTGACCTGAGGCTACGGCTTCGCGCAGAAGGGTTTCGACGACTTCAATGTTATTGCCGTCGGCAGGGCCGAGATAATACAGCCCCATATCTTCAAAATAGTTACTGCCGTACATCGCGTTTTTAATGGATTTTTTGATATGGCGGGCGAGACGGAAGAGGGGCTTGCCGATCAGGGGAATATGGGAAAGCAGGGTACGCGTGATGCTTTTGGTTTTGTGGTAGCTGCGACGGGAGCGGATCTTGGAAATGTATCTTGCCAGTCCGCCGATGTTTTTGGAGATCGACATCTCGTTTTCATTTAATATAATAATGAGAGGAAGATCCTTTTCGATGTTGTTCAGCGCTTCGTGAACAAGACCGCCCGTGAAAGCACCGTCACCTACGACGGCAACCGTGTGTGCGGTTCTGCCGCAAAGCTTGTCGGCGGTCGCAAAGCCGAGGGCGGCGGAAACCGAGGTACTGCTGTGACCGGCACCGTAGGCATCGTGTACGCTTTCGGCACGCTTGGTGAAGCCCGAAAGTCCTCCCGGCTTTCGCAGAGAGGCGAAATCCTTGCCGCGCCCTGTCAGGATCTTGTGCACATATGCCTGGTGTCCGACATCGAAGATGATGCGGTCGTCAGGCGTTGAGAGAACGCGGTGCAGTGCGATCGAAAGCTCCACAACGCCGAGACTTGAGGCAAGATGCCCACCGGTTTCGGCGGTGGTTTTTACAAGAAATTCGCGGATTTCTTTGGCAAGCGCGTTCGCTTCGGCAAGAGAATATTGTTTAAGATCTTGCAGCAAATTGTCGTTCTGCAGGAAGGAAAATTCGGTGTTCATAGCTGTCCTTAGGTCATTTTTCACAGTTTTTGTCGCAGTTTGTTGTACAGTTTGATAATGCGACTTGTGGTTATTATACTACGTTTTATACAATTTGTCAATATTGAAAAAAAGATAAAAAAAGTTGAAAAAAGGTATTGACAAATGAAAAAGAAGGTGCTATAATAACAAAGCTGTCGCGAAGAGCGGTAGCGAGATTGGTCCTTGAAAATTGAACAACAAGAGCGAAGTATACAAAGCTTAAGAGGAGATTGAAAGATTTCCGAATTAAGAAGAGAACTACTAAAACTCGTACAATTCCTTTATGAAGAAGAGAAAGACGAACTCTTCTATAAAAAACAAATAAGTCAGCGAAAAGCTAAGATAGAAGCTTGGATATGATGCTGATCGAGGGGAACCTCGTTCACATACAAATATTCGAGAGTTT
>JAFTKF010000220.1 GCA_017453405.1 Clostridia bacterium | reverse complement strand
GGAATATACCTATACCTTTGACGGCAAGACCGATGCGTTCTATCTCACCAACCCCTCGACCTATGCGGTTCACGTGTATTCGATCACCATTTACTACACCGGTACGCTGAGCACCGAAGCACCCGAGACCCCCGATGTGCCCGAAACGCCCGATGTGCCCGAGACCCCCTCCGGCGCGATCTCGATCGCCGAGGCGCTGACGATCGGTAACGGACTCAGCGAAGAACGCGGCACGACCGATACGACCTATACGATCACCGGTGTTGTCACCTCGATCGGCAACAAGGAGATCACGCTTTCCGCTGACGGCTCGTCGATCATCTGCTATCTCGGCAGCGGCACATACAGCAATCTGTATATGGGCTATACCCTCACGCTGACGGGTAAGATTCAAAACTACTACGGCACGATTGAGCTGGTATACTTCACCGTCGACAGCTTTACGCCCGTGACCTATACCGCGACGGTTTCGATGGCGCTGAACGGTCTTGTTTCGGTATCGAAGACAAGCGGCATCAAATGGGGTGAGACCATCACCGTCACCGCTACCCCCAACAGCGGTTATAAGCTTGCCGCAATCAAGATCAATGGCGCATCGGTAACGGCAAACGGCAATACTGCCACGGTCAAGATCGAAGACAACGTTAATGTAACGGCAGAATTTGTTACCGAGGACACGGTCATTGCCGAAACCGTCAATACGACGTATAATTTCTCAACCTATACCAAGGGTACGCAGTACGCCACCGAAACGCACAAGCTTGATGACAAGCTGACGATGGATATCACCAAGTGCCATCTCAATACCCAGCTTCGTATCTATCAGGATCAGAACAATAACGGCGTTGCCGTGTTTACCTCCTCGACTGCCATCCATGCGCTTTCCTTCAATATGGGTCATAAGGCGGCAACGCTTGAGATCTATGGCTCGAAGGACGGTGTGACCTATGAAAAGCTTGGCAGCATCGCCACCGAATCCTCGTATAAGGACTATACCATTGAGTTTGAAGATGGCTATCAGTATATTAAGCTGGATGCCGTTGGCGCACAGATACGTATCGCCACGATGACGGTTACATCCGAAAAGTAAGAAAAAGCCCTCTCACAATCCGATAAACACCTCTTTCAAGTTTTGAGAGAGGTGTTTTTTTCTTTATTTTTTAAACCTGTGAAAAAATGGCTTTGATATGGCAAAACTAAGGTAAAACCGACAGATTTCAGCTTGAAACTTGCCGACTCTCAAAACGCGAGAGAGGAAAAAGCACTCTCGCAAGGCGAGAAAAGACGAAAAAAACACCCTCACCGCGCGAGTGCGAAACGTAGAATAAAATTCTTGCAAATTTTCTTGACCGAGGATGGGATTTGCGGTATACTATAGATGACAAAAGCCAAGTGCCCGACAGCACTGCGCTTTGATTTTTCCGTTCAGATTCTGACAGCAACAGAAGTTTACATAAGAAAGAAGGTAGAATCCCATGGCAAAGCAGGAAAGAATTTGCAATGCATCACAAGACGGCAAAGAGATCATTCCGATCTTTTTTGCAACCGATGACAAGTATGCTCCCTATCTCGGCGTTGCGATGCGCTCTTTAATCGACAATGCCTCCCCCGATTATTTCTATAAGATCTATGTGCTGATCGTCTCCTTGAGTGAAGAGCACCGCGCGAACTACAAAGCAATGGAAAACGAAAACACCACCGTGGAGTTCGTGAACGTGCGCGAACAGCTCGACTCCTTGGGCAGTAAGCTGCATTTGCGTGACGATTACACGCAGGCGAACTATTACCGTTTCTTTATTCCCGATCTTTTCCCGCAGTATCACCGCGGTCTCTATCTCGACTGTGACATTGTGGTCAAGGGCGATATTTCGGAATTGTATCTTACCGAAATGGGCACATCAATCGTTGCCGCTTCCCCCGAAGAAGTGATGCTGCAGGTGGATGTTTTCGGCACGTACGTAGAAAAGGTACTGGGCATTCCGAGAGATAAGTATTTCTCGGCGGGTATTATGGTGATGAATCTTGACGCGATGCGTCTGATGATGATCGAGACCGCGTTTGTCGGTCTTCTGAACCGTTATACCTTCCGTGTGACGCAGGACCAGGACTACCTGAATGTGCTTTGCTACGGCAGAGTCACACTGCTTTCCTGCGATTGGAACAAGACTGCCTGCCCCGAGGCTGTGGGCGATCCCAAGCTGATCCACTACAAGATCAACTGGAAGCCCTGGCATTATAAGGGTGTCAAATATGAAGAGGAGTTCTGGAATTACGCCGCCAAGACCCCGTATCTTGAAAGCTTGCTTGCCGAGCGGGATGCTTACGGTGAAGACCTTGTGGCAAGGGATCAGATGCAGTATGAGAATCTTGTCAAGCAGGCACTGAACGATACCGCAAACGCGGTGGATGCCCCGATCGGGGAGGCAAAGCCCCTTGAAACCAGAGAGCGTCTTGCGGTGCTGGAACGCATTTCGGAATACGAACGCCTCGGCTTTTTTGACCGTGATGTTGAGATTGATCCTCCGACACGCCAGCTGGAGCCGGGTGAGGTCGACTATATCGGCAAAAAACGCTCCACGCGCTTCTTTACGAAGATCGCCAATCACGTGGCGCATTCCTTCTTTGAAAAGCAGATCAAAAAGGGAAATCTCATTATCAAAGAGGTAAAGGGTCTTGAAAACTACCTTGCCGTTGCGGACAAGGGTGCGCTCATTACCTGCAACCATTTCAACGCCTTTGACAACTACGCCGTGTATAAGGCGATCGAGAAATCGCTTGGCAAGAAGAATCTTTATAAGATCATCCGCGAAGGCAATTACACCACCTTCGGCGGTCTTTACGGCTTCTTCTTCCGTCACTGCAATACCTTACCGCTGTCCACCCGTATGGTCACCCTGCGCGAGCTGATCGAAAGCGTGAATATTCTTCTGAGCCGTGGGGAAAAGGTTCTGATCTATCCCGAGCAGGGAATGTGGTGGAACTATAAAAAGCCCCGTCCCTTAAAGCTCGGCTCGTTCCGTTTTGCCGCCAAGGCAAATGTGCCCGTCGTTCCGTTCTTCATCACCACCGAGGAGACCGACAAAAAGGATGGCGCAGGGTTCCCGATCTTAGCGTATACCGTTCACATTCTTCCCGCGATCCATCCCGATCCCGAGAAAAACGTGCGCGTGAATACCGAGGAGATGTGCCTTGCCAACTACGAGGCTTGGAAGACGGTTTACGAAGAGACCTACGGCATTCCGCTGACCTACACCACCGAAGGCGAGGTCAAGCCGTGTTCTATATAACCGTCATTTTGCTGACACTTCTGGCGGTTGGCTTTTGCCACGCGCCCTATGGGGAAGCTTTTAGCTGGCTTCTTCTCGGGAAATCGCTTGGAAACAGTGCGCTTGGCGTTGTGGCTGTGATCGCCATCGACGGCATCGTTGCGTTTATCGTGCGCCGTATGCCTCAAAAATGGTTTTCCCCCGAAAGAAAGCTGTATACCGTTCCCAAACGCGAGCGCGAGTTTTTGAGGAAAACCAAGATTGGGGTCTGGAAGCGATTTGTTCCCGAATTGGGCTGCTTCACGGGCTTTCACAAGGATAAGGTTGCCGATCCCAAAGATCCCGCGTATGTCGAGCGCTTTCTTGTGGAGTCGAATTACGGC
>JAFTKF010000219.1 GCA_017453405.1 Clostridia bacterium | reverse complement strand
TCTTGAAGAGGCGACCTCAATGGGTGCTGCCGTTACGGCAGGTGTCGGAATCGGTGCGTTCGGCTTTGATGCGGTAGACCGTTTTGTTACCGTTCAAAGAGAAACGCATCCTACGCTTGCCAATACCGAGCAGTACCGACGGCTTGCCCCCTAT
This sequence comes from Clostridia bacterium, assembly GCA_017453405.1. Classification (GTDB taxonomy): domain Bacteria; phylum Bacillota; class Clostridia; order Oscillospirales; family CAG-272; genus RGIG1993. The sequence goes on along the minus strand of JAFTKF010000219.1, from coordinate 2,414 downwards.
TTTGAAGAGATTTATCAAGCGCTTTGCCCTATTTTTGAAACGATATAAAACAGGAGAACTTTATGAAACAGTCAACTTTATTTACGCTTCTTCCTTCCTATATTGCCACGCCGGACGGTATGACGATCGACAGCGAGGGCAATCTTGTCCTTGCTTGCCCGAATTATGCCGATCAGTCGCTCCCCGGATGCATTGTCAAGATTGATAAGGAGAAAAATATCACCAAATGGTTTGATGTGCCTGTGCACGAAGAGACCGGTCTTGCAAGTCCGATGGGAATCGCGTTCGGACCTTGCGGAGATCTTTACATTTGTGACAATCAGGGCTGGCCCGGAAAGCCCGAGCTGATCCGCAAGGGCAGAATTTTGCGTGTCAGAGTCGAGAATGGCAAGATCGTTTACTGCAAGACGGTTGCCAAGAATATGGAGCAGCCCAACGGTATGCGTATCCGCAACGGCTATCTTTATGTGACGCAGAGCACGATGGAATTGGTCAAAACCGATTCCGGAAAGCTTATGAGCTGTGTGTACCGTTTTGCGCTGGATGACGAGGAGATCGAGATCACCAATACGCTTGCCGATCGCAATATCTTCGCGACCTTTATCACCGAAAATCCCGATAATCAGTACGGTGTGGACGGTATCGAGTTTGACCGCAACGGCGATCTTTTGGTGGGTAACTTTGGGGACGGTGCGGTACATCGCCTCACCTTTGCGCCCGATGGCTCGTGCGCTTCGAACACGGTGTGGGCGAAGGATCCTGAGCATCTGAAGAGTACCGACGGTATGATTCTTGATGAAGACGGAAATCTGTATATTGCCGATTTCTGTGCGAACGCGATCGTGAAGGTCGCACCCGATGCGACAGTTTCGATCGTTGCCGAGAGTGAAGATACCGACGGTCTCCACGGCGAGCTTGATCAGCCCGGTGAGCCGATCATCTGGAACGGCAAGCTGATCGCTTCCTGCTTTGACTGTGTGACCCACGACGGTGTGAAGAATTCCGCGCACGAAATGCCGGCAACGCTCGCCGAACTTACGCTTTGATCGGAACGTTTGTCGGATATCGGATGTTTTAAAGAGAAAGTGGCGCTTTGTGTCACTTTCTCTTTTTAATTTTGTCACGCTGTCGATATATTTTTGTATATCGGACGGATTTTTTTTAAATAATACTTGATTTTTATTAATTTTTTTTTGATATTATTATGTTGTATACCTATACAAAAAGTGAGTTTACATAGGCGTTTGCAAAAACGGTCTGTCCGGGCGTTTTCGTTAACACGGGAAAGACGGAAACGGTATTGTAACAGACTGTTGTGGGAATGTCATATGCACTTTGTGAGATATGACACGGCTTTGCTATCGGTATATAATATTTCAGAAAGGATAACCATCTTGAAAAGAAAACTCATTCTCTCATCGATCATGACAATCATTCTGGCACTCAGCCTGATCGCGGGATCTACCTTCGCGCTTTTCACAAGCCAAAGCAAGGTGAATATCACGGTTGGATCGGCAAAGGTCAGTCTTCTGTCTATGATCGACCAAAGTTCTCTTGAACTGTATTCGCTGGATGTCAAGCAGGATACGCAGTTTGAAAACGGCGGTACTGCTACATTTACAGATACAGCGAATCTCGTTCTTGACAACGTGACCCCGGGCGACATGGCAGTTTTCAACATCGTGATGACCAATGACAGCACGGTTGACATTCAGTACAGAGTCGCTTGGTCCATCAAGGGCGCATTGGCGTGCGGTCTTGTTACCAAGGTTGACGGACGTGTGATCAACAACAACACCTCCGACTGGACCGAATGGAAGACGCCTGTATCGGATGCGGATAAGACCCGTACCCTTTCGGTATCGGTAGAGCTTCCCGTGGAAGCCGGCAACGAATTCCAGGAATGCAGTGCGGATATTTCCTTCAGCGTAGTTGCTGTTCAGGGCAATGGCACCGAGATCTATCTTCCCAGTTGTGATGTCGTTGCGACCCCCGAAACCATCGACGCGGTTCTTGCTGAAGCCAAGGCAGGCTCGGTGATCGGACTTGCCGCAGGTAACTACGGCAGCATTACGATCCCGCAGCACGATATGACGCTGCTTTCCGAGCTTGCGGTGCTGGATTATGTCAACCTCAATGCTAAGGACAACGTCAAGCTGATCGGTCTTACCTTTGATGCGGCAGGTGCTAAGATGTCGTATGAAATGACATCGACTGCCGGTGTGAACCAAGAGTTTGGCATTTATGCCAATATTGTTGGTGCTGAGAACAGCGCGACTGCTGCCGACAATGTTCTGATTCAGAACTGCACCTTTACCGGTACACCCACGACGCCGGACAGCTATTCCCCAATCGTATTTGCAGAGCGTCGCTGCAAGACGGCAAGCATGAAGGGCTTTACGGTAGAAGGCTGT
>JAFTKF010000218.1 GCA_017453405.1 Clostridia bacterium | reverse complement strand
CCGCAGGCAATATGACGGTCAACACCGTATTTGAAGCCGTTTGCGGCGATGCCAAGGCAACCGAGGCGTATACGGCAAGTGTCAGCTTCAATCAGAGCGGCGAGGCTTCCACCGCGGCTTCTGATATCATTACCGCTGACTGATCCTACCGAATGTGAAAAAGCTCTCTTCCCCGATGCACCTTGTCGAGGGGAAGAGAGTCCTTGTGTTATGAAACGTTTTCTTGTTTTTCTTTTGATCGTCGGATTGGTGTGCCCTCTTGCCGCCTGTGATGCCTCGCCGAAGAAGTATACCGCTTATAGCCTTGACTATTTCGACACGGTGACCACCCTGATCGGATACGCTCCGTCACAAAAGGCGTTTGATGCCGTAACCGAAACGGTATTTTCGGTGCTTCTTCACTATCATCAACTGTTTTCGATCTATGACAGCGTGGAAGGGGTCAACAATCTGAAGACCCTGAACGAAACGCGCTCGATGGTTGCCGACAGAGATCTCGTCACATTTTTGCAGTACGGCAAAGAGATGTATGACAAGACCGACGGCAGAATGAATATTGCGATGGGGGCTGTGCTCTCGCTCTGGCACAATGCCCGTGAAGAGGGGCTGTTACATCCCGAACGTGCCGCACTGCCCGACAAAGACCTGCTGCAGGCGGCATCGGCGCATTGCGATATTGCCTCGCTTGTGATCGACGAAGAGAGCCTTACCGTCAGCCTGAGTGATCCCGAGACCCTGATCGATGTGGGGGCACTCGGCAAGGGCTATGCCGTCGAAATGGCGGCGCGCGCGCTGGAAGAGGCAGGGATCGCGGGCTATATCATCAATGCGGGGGGCAATGTCCGCACCGTAGGCAAACGGGGGGATGGCTCGCTCTGGAAGGTGGGGGTTGAAGACCCCGATCGCGAGGGCGCGTATCTGGATACCGTCGAGATCGCCGACGCTTCTCTTGTGACAATCGGCTCCTATATGCGGTATTACTATGTCAAGGGCAAGCCGTATCATCACATCATTTCCCCCGATACCCTGATGCCGAGCGAGTTTTTTACCTCGCTGACCGTGCGCTGTCGGGATTCCGCTCTGGCAGATGCCTTGTCTACGGCGCTGTTTACGCTGTCGTATGAGGACGGATTACAGCTTTGCGAGGAATTTTCGGATGTCGAAGTGCTCTGGCTTTTCCCGAGCGGCGAGGTCAGAACCACCGACGGATGGGATACCGTTTCGGGCTAATGTAAAATTTATGTCAAATTTTAAAGAGAAATGCTGTTTTTTCTGCGCATTTGTGATACAATGAGGCAGGAAAAACAGTATTTTTTTATGAGGAGAAGGACAATGGAATATTTCTGGGAAACAACCGGCTCGATCCCGAAAGGGCAGGGCTTTACGCTTTTCAGTCCCACGCATATTTTCTGGCTGTGTCTCTTTCTTGTGACTGCCACGGTGCTCCCCTATACCTATCGCCGTCTCGGTGAAACAGGAAGACAGCGTATGCGCCTGACGGTGGCGAGTCTGATCTTTGCCGACGAGCTTGCCAAATGGGTGATGCTTCTCGCGACGGGTCTGTTTACCAAGAACTATCTTCCCTTCCAGCTTTGCACCATCAATATTTTTATCATCGCGATCCATCTCGTCAAGCCCTCAAAGACGCTTGCCAATTTTCTTTACGCGATCTGCCTGCCCGGGGCACTGCTTGCCATCATCTGCCCGTCCTGGACGAAGCTGCCCTTACTTAATTTTATGCATATCCATTCTTCCTCGATCCACATTCTTCTTGCGGTGTATCCCTTGATGCTTCTTGTGGGCGGTGAGGTTGCCCCGCGTTTTCGCGAGGCGTGGAAATTCCTTTTGATCCTTTTGTGTCTTGCCGTGCCTGCGGTGATCACCAATCTGACCCTTGGTACGAACTATATGTTTCTGGCAAAGCCCGATGCCGCGATCCTGCCGATCTTCGAAACGATCTTTGGCAATCATCTCTTCGGCTTCCCCATTATTCTTGCCGTTTTGTGGGGTGCGATGTTTGCCCCTTTTGAGATCCTTTTACGAAGGAAAAACGAAAAAACCGTTTCTGCCGACTGATGCCTCGCAGAAACGGTTTTTGTTTTTAAGAAAAAAATACAACAAAAAAATAGCATAAAAAAGAAAGAATTTATTGCAAAATGCAAAAAAATATGATATACTTAGCTTACATACAATCGCCTACGTTCGTTTGTTTGGGGCGGTTTTGTGAATTATATGATTTGTGAGGGAATCAGAATGAAATCAAGACACATTTTGTCAATGCTTCTTGCAGTGGTTCTTGTCATCGCAACGCTTTCGCTCGTTTCGTTCTCGGTATCGGCGGCTGCCACCGAGATCGCATCGGCTGAGGCGTTTATGGCAATGACCGACGGCGAGTATAAGCTGACACAGAACATCGACCTCACCGAGGCGGGTACGCTTGCCTCCTTTAAGGGTACACTGGATGGCGGCGGCTACACCGTAACCGTTTCGGCACCGGTATTCGGTGAGCTTTCGGGTACGGTCAAGAATCTCACCGTAGCGGGCGAGATCGCCATTAGCGGCACCACGACTGTCGGTGCGCTGGCAAACACCGCAAACGGTGCTACCGTGGAGGGTGTGACCTCTACCGTGACGATGACAGGCTCGGCAAACGGTGACTATCTCCGCGCCTCCGGTATCATCGGTACGGCAAATGCCACGACTGTCAAGGGCTCGACCTTCTCGGGCTCGATCAATGTTTCGGCACTGGAACACAAGGAAAACGATAACGGGATCGGCGGCATTGCCGGTCACATCAGCCAAGGCTCGCTGATCACTGACTGCGTGAACACGGGCTCGATCGCGACGAGTGCCAAGGCAAAGAGCAATCGCGGCGCACAGGGCGGTATCGTAGGCTTTGCGCAAGGCTCGACGATCACAAGATGCGTCAACAAGGGCGCGCTTTCTTCGGATGCCTCGTCCTTCTGCGTCGGCGGTATCCTCGGCAGAACACAGCCCACCGTGCAAAGCGACAATTCGCACATCGTTCATATTTCGTACTGCGCAAACTACGGCTCGGTGACCAAGACGAACAGCGGCGGCGAGCTTGCGGGTGGCATTGCGGCATATTACAGACAGGGCTCTGTCAAGTATTCCTACAATGTCGGCACGATCAGCAACAGTAACGGTCAGTGCGGCGGTATTTTCGGCTATATCAACGCCGAAAAGGGCGGCATTGAAATCAGCTACAACTATAACATCGGTTCTTGCAAGCACGGTATCGGCTTTGCCAAGAACGACAATTCGGTGACTTCTCAGGATAACTACTACTTAGCATCTGCGGCAAGCGACGGCACGCCTTTTGGCTCTGACGGCAATTTCAAGGGCAACTTCAAGGCGACTGCAGTAGCGGACGCGGCGGCACTCAACGCGGCAGTTCTCGCGCTTTCCGAAACGCCCTTTGTGGTAGATCCCGCAAGCAATAACGGCTATGCGGTATTCTCGTGGCAGTGCACGCACTCGGGTGATAAGACGCCCTCCTGCGAGGGTAACAAATGTGCGATCTGCGGTGTTCTCGTTGACAACAACGGCACAGGCGAGCACAGCTATCCCGACGAATGGACGACAATTGACGAAGCTACCGTGACTGCTGACGGCTCGGCAGAGCGCAGCTGTACGGGTTGCGGCAACACCGAGACCAAGGTGCTCGACGCCCTCGGTAAGATCACGCCGACAGACGGTGTTTACGCGGTTTCGACCGAAGATCAGATGCTCTGGCTGGTTGCCGGCATCAACAATGGCAGTGTTGCGGCAAACGCTTCGATCGCCATCAAAGAGGATATTACCCTGACAAACGGTATGGATATGATCACGCCCACCTTCAAGGGCACGGTTGACGGCGAAGGTCATACCGTTTCGGGCTTGACCAATACGCTCTTTAAGAGAACCGGTGACGGCTTCACCCTGAAGAACCTGACGATGAACGGTGATATCGATTATTCGGCTCTTGCCAATGACAGTCAAAGAACGACGGCTTCTGTTACGCTTTACGCGGAAGCAGGCTATACGATCGAAAACGTAGTATCCAATGTCAATATCAAGGTCAGTGCGACCGACCTGAATGCGGGCGGTATTATGGGCTTTGCGAATGCGGGCACGGTGAAGAATACCACATATGCCGGCGAGTATACCATTAATTGGACCGCGGGCAAGGGCGGCGCGGTAGGCGCGATCGTCGGTTGGCTGAACGACAACGGCGCGAAAGCATATATTACCGATTGCGCGTTTACCGGTGAATTTACACTGACCAACAGTGAAAAGAATGATAATGCGCTGTATAT
>JAFTKF010000217.1 GCA_017453405.1 Clostridia bacterium | reverse complement strand
TAAGCGTGCTTACTCCTTAAAACTTGTCCTTACTGTCTATTCTATATGAAAGTCGAGAAAAAATCAATATTTTTTTGAAAACTATTGAAAAAAATTTTGAGTATTGTTATACTGTACATAGGTTTTTGTCTGCCCACAGTGACAGTATAGCATAAAAACGGTAAAATGTGAAGACCGGTAATGTGAAAAAACGATGATTTTTTTATGTTCATTTAAGGAGAAGTAACGATGGGAACAGAAAGCGTTCGGGGAAAAATCGAGCGGGGAGAAGCGATTCATGCAAGCGTATTGTGCCCCGCCAAGATCAATTTATTTCTTGAAGTGAGTGCAAGGCGGGAGGATGGCTATCACGAGATCGACAGCATCATGCAAAAGGTATCGCTTTGCGACCGATTGGAAATGACCTTTACCAAGGGAGAGGGAATTGTGATCACCGCAAGTGATAAGACGCTTCCGACAGGGGAAAAGAATCTCGTGTACGCGGCGGTTGCGGGATATTTCGAACGGGCGGGCTTTTCCTGTCGCACCGAGATCACGCTTGACAAGCGCATTCCGATCTCGGCAGGTCTTGCGGGAGGCTCGACCGATGCGGCAGGTGCTCTTGGGATCCTCGATAAGACCTTTCACGCGCTCGACCGCGAGGCTCTGGCTTCGCTTGCACTTTCGCTCGGCGCGGATGTACCCTTTTGCCTCTTTCGCTCGCAGGCGCGGTGTCAGGGCTTGGGAGAGGTGCTTTCCCCCTGCCGCGGTCTTCCGCACTGCTATCTTGTGATCGCCAAGCACCGACGGGAATCGGTCAGTACCAAGGATGCCTATCGCCGTATCGATTCCGAGGCATATGATGTGAAGTCATCGGATACGATCGCTGCCGCCTTGGGAACGGGCGAGCTTTGTCAAGTGATCCCACAGCTTTTCAACCGTTTTGAAGGCATCGTTCTGAGTGAGAAGCCGATTGCCGCCAAGATCAAGGAAACGATGCTGGAAAACGGTGCGCAGGGCGCGATGATGAGCGGAAGCGGCCCTTCGGTATTCGGTATTTTCGACAGTGAGGAAAAAGCACTGCAAGCCAAAAGCGCGCTTCGGGGACTCGGTGCGTTTGCGTTTGTGGCACATCCGTGGCGCTGAAAGCATACAGAATGCGAACAGCAGCTATCGAAATATTAATTTTTTATGAAATGTATTGCATTTTTCTTTTTTTTGTGGTACAATACGATGACGATATTATGGGGCATTGTATCGCCATGGATGACAATGCTGTGAGATACATTTCGAAAAGGGGCGAAGAGAATGCGCAAACGCAAAACAAGCATCATTCTATTTCTAAATATTATGCTATTGATCGCACTCGCGGCAACCTGCCTTGTCGGTGCGACGGTAGCTTTGTTTACAACGCAAGATGAAACCATCATCATTGCCAACTCGGGTAAGGTCAAGATCGACCTGTTACAAGCCGGCGAGGACGGAGAGTACCGCAGTATCCGCGATACGAACGGTGAAGTGTTCGGCGGCGGTGACTGGGAGCCCGGTCAGACGAGAGTGGTATTCCTGAAAGTCAAAAGCGAAAGCTCTGTCAAAATGAAGTATACGTTGAGACTCAACGTATGGCACAATGAGATGGAAGGTGCGTTTGAATATTTTGCCTATCGCGGTGATTACTTCGATACCACCGGTATGAGTTATGAAGATCTTGTGAAAAACACGACACCCACCGATATTGAAAAGGGGGTACATTCTCTTTCTGGTATCGACTTTATTGACATGGAGCCGAATGCCGAGCATACCTATGTGCTGGTGCTACATATGCGTGAGGAAAGCACGAACATCTATCAGGGCAAGACCTGTACGGTGGATCTGAACGTAATTGCCGTTCAGGGCAACGCGCCGACTACAACGGGGGTAAAGACCGATGAATAAGGAAAAGATAACAAAAATTCTGAACATCGCCAAGGTCGTTGCGGTTTGGATCGTGGTTGCGATCGCGGCGTTTATGATGATCTTCACACTGGTTTCGGTCAACACCTTTGACCGCGGCGACAGAAGCCTTTTCGGGCTGAAATTCTTCATCGTACAGACCGACTCGATGTCGGCGACCGACTTTGATGCAGGGGATGTGATCATCTGTAAGGCGGTTGACGCAAGAGAGCTGAAGGTCGGCGATATCATCACCTTTACCTCGATGAGCTCGCACAACTACGGCGAGACTGTTACGCATAAGATCAGAGAAGTCACTACCGATGGTGAAGGCGGCATTGCGTTTGTTACCTACGGTACGACCACCAATGTCAACGATGAAGCACTGGCAACCGTTATCATCGGTAAGTACGTGACCAACATTCCGAAGCTTGGTGTATTCTTTACCTTTTTGAAATCAACACCCGGTTATATCATTTGCATTCTCGTTCCCTTTATGATCCTGATTCTGACACAGGGTCTGAACTGCATCCGTCTGTTCCGTAAGTACAGAAGAGAGCAGACCGAGGAAATGAACGCCGAAAGAGAAAAGCTCGAGCAGGAAAGACTCGAAGCACAGAAGATGATGGAAGAGCTTCGTGCGCTCAAGGCAGAGCTTGCTGCCAAGGAAGCACCTGCCGACGGCGATTCCGCATCCGGCGATTCCGAAGAGACATAACCGTCCTTTCACTGTTTCCACTGAGGATGGCAAAGAAAGCGCTTTGCCATCCTCCGACAAACAAAGGAAACAACTTCGTTTTTTCTTTTGTTTGTCGCGAACTGAAACGAACGCTTAAACCGAGGAGGTTCCATAATGCTGGACAAAAAAACTTGTGAAACAACAGCTTCCAAGACGGATAAATTGACCGAAAGAAGCTTTATGCAGAGCTTAGTGGTATCGGTTATGGGTATTTTGCTTTGTATTGTTTTTCTGACAGGTACGACTTGGGCTTGGTTCAGTGACGGTATTTCGTCTTCTTCCAATACCATCAGCACGGCAGACTGCACGGTAACGGTGTCGGTTGTCAATGCTGCAACAAATGAAACGCTCACCGCAAATGCCGAGGGTGTTTACAGATTTTCCAAAAATGTGGTATATACCGTGACGATGACGGCAACCGGCAGCGCAACGAGTGCTTACTGTAAGCTCGTGATCGGAACGGATGAAATGTATACACAGCAGATCTCCACAAAAGAGGACAATAACCAAATCACCTTTACGATGACCTTTACCACCTCTGACACCGATGTTACAATCGAAACCCGTTGGGGTACTTACCACGTTCCCAATGATCAGAGATCCTTCTATGACAAAGAGTCCTATGAAAATCCTAAAGCTAATGCGACCAATTGAATACCGATATCACAAAACCGCTTGATCAGACGATCAAGCGGTTTTGTTGTATGCTTCGTATGGGTATCAGGAAAGCGAATACTTTTCTTCGTATTGATGCTCCTGCTCGTCGAAGTCGGTATCGGTCGAGCGGATGGTACGGGTGTTCTCGTGAAGCGAAAGCTTGTGCTCCGCCGATTCCAGAACACAGCCCGCGATATTGGAGCAGTGGTCGGAGACGCGTTCGATGTTGGTGAGGATGTCGGACAGGACAAATCCCGCTTCGACCGTGCAATTGCCGCTTTGCAGACGGGCAATATGACGGGCGCGGATCTCGTCCTTCAATTTGTCGATCACTTCTTCCAGCGGTTCGATGTGCGAAGCGGCAACAAGGTCGTGCTGAGAGAAGGTGGCAATGGTGTGCTGAACGATTTCCTCCAAGGCATTGCAGAGGATGGTAAGCTCGCGCATTGCCGATTCGGAAAGCGCGATCTTCTTTTCGGCAAGCTCTTCCGACGATTCCAAAAGGTTCACACTGTGGTCGGCAATGCGTTCGCAGTCGCCGATGATACGCAGGATCATAGCGGCTTCTGCCGATTCATTATCACCGATCTGGCGTGAGGAAAGCTTGATCAAGAAGGTGGAAATGGTATCTTCGTAATGGTCGGTCTTATTTTCGATTTCACGAATGCGTTTGGCGGCATCCTTGTTGATGCCCAAAAGAAGCGTGCCTTTGGCAAGGACGACCGATTCAACGGCAAGCTCTGCCATTGTGACAGCAAGACGGCGGCTCTGCTCCAGTGCAAGGGCGGGGGTAACGAGAAGGCGTTCGTCAAGCTCGGTGTACTGTTCGGGTGCTTTGCCCTCGGGAATGATGATGCAGGCAACCTTTTCCAGCAGCGAGGAGAGCGGAAGCATCAGGATCGTGCAGAGTACATTGAATGCCGAATGGCAGACGGCAATGCCCCAGAGGGTTGCGTTTTCGCCGAGAATAGCAGGTGCGAGTGTACCGCGGATGATGCTGAATACCGAAAGCCAGACGGCTGTACCGATTACGTTGAAGGACAAATGAACGATGGCGGCGCGCTTGGCATTTTTGGTCGTACCGACAGAGGAAAGCATTGCGGTCACGCAAGTACCGATGTTCTGACCCATAATGATCGGGATCGCAGCACCGTAGCTGACCTGACCGGTAACGGCAAGGGCTTGCAGAATACCGACCGATGCCGACGAGCTCTGGATGATGGCGGTGAGGATCGCACCGGCAAGCATACCAAGGAAGGGATTTTCGAACATAATGAAGAGCTGACGGAAGGCTTCGACATTTTCAAGCCCCGAGACGGCATCCGACATTGCGTTCATACCGAACATCAGGGTAGCAAAGCCGAGAAGGATCGTACCGACATCCTTTTTCTTTTCGCTTTTACAGAAAAGATATAACACGACACCGATCAGCGCGAGGATGGGCGTGAAGGATGTGGGCTTCAACAGCTTGATAAAGAGACTGTCGCCGCTGATACCGCTGAGAGAGAGAATCCACGCGGTGACGGTCGTACCGACATTGGCACCCATAATGACCGAGATCGACTGCTTCAGGGTCATAAGTCCTGAGTTGACGAAGCCCACGACCATAACGGTGGTGGCAGAGGAGCTCTGAATGACAGCCGTCACGCCGAGACCCGTCAGGAATCCGAAAAAGCGGTTGGAGGTGAGTTTGGAGAGAATGAGTTGAAGGCTTGAGCCGGCGCGGCGCTCCAAGGCTTGTCCCATTACGTTCATACCGAACATAAAGAGGGAAAGCCCGCCGATCAGGGCAAGTACATCGAAAAGTGTCATAGGCGTTCCTTTCAAGTATATGAAGATTGGTCGTTTGTTTCTATCATAGCGGAGATACGGTAAGGTTTCTACCGCTATTCGGTAAAATCATTGTAAGATTATTTGGGTAGGGATACGGTGATCTTTGTTCCCACATTCGGTTCAGAGGCAAGTGTGATCTCGCCGCGGTGCAGTTTTACGGCGTGCTTGACGATCGAAAGCCCGAGTCCTGTTCCGCCCACCGCCTTGGAATGGCTTTTGTCGACGCGGTAGAAGCGCTCAAACAGCCGCTCGTGGTGTTCCTTGGCAATGCCGATGCCGTTGTCTTCTACCGTGATGTAGGCATACTGCTCGTCCTCACCGATACGAAGGATGACATAGCCTCCTTCGCGGTTATATTTGATAGCATTGGTCAGAAGATTGGTGATCGCAGCAGACAAAAGGGTGGGGATGCCCGTGATGGTGACAG
>JAFTKF010000216.1 GCA_017453405.1 Clostridia bacterium | reverse complement strand
TGAAAAGACTTTCGAAATAGTCTTGCTTTTTTTGATGCTTTGGGGTAAAATATAGGTAAACAGAAAGAAAGGATATGGCAATGAAAATACGTTTGAATGAAAATGAAGAGGTTGTCAAGACCGTGAAGGAAGGGCTGAAGCGCCGCGGCGGCTATTGCCCCTGCCGCTTGGAATCGAGTGAGGATACCAAGTGCATCTGCAAGGAATTCCGTGAGCAGATGGCAGATCCCGATTTTGAAGGGTATTGCCATTGTATGCTTTATTATAAGGAAAAATAAGTGCTTTTCCTTGACAAAAGTCAAAAGTTCTGCTACACTATAAAGAGTGAATCACCAGTGGAGGATTGAATATGACGAAACGAGTTTTGATCGGCACGGCGTGGCCGTATGCCAATAATCACCTGCACGTAGGACATCTGGCGGCACTTCTGCCCAGTGATGTGCTGGCGCGTTTTTCGCGTATGAAGGGCTATCAGACCATTATGGTTTCGGGCTCTGATATGCACGGTACGCCCATTACCGAGCGAGCATAGAAGGAAGGCACAACGCCTGCCGCAATTGCGGGTACCTATCACGCCGAATTTGTGGACAATTTTGAAAAAATGATGTTCACCTTTGATCTGTATACCAATACCGATACCGACTATCATAAATCGACGGTTCAGGAATTTCTCCGAATGATCGAAAAGAACGGGTATCTGTATGAAACCACCGAGGGTCAGGACTACTGCGAGGAATGCGGCAAGTTCCTTTCCGACCGTGAGCTGGAGGGCAAATGCCCCGACTGCGGTAAGGTGACTCGCGGCGATCAGTGCGAATTCTGTATGGCAACCTTTGATGCCGACAAGATGACCGACAAGGTCTGCCGCACCTGCAAAAAGGCAACGGTTCAGCGCACCAACAAGCATCTGATGTTCCGTCTGTCTGCCTTCCAGAAAGGCATTGAGGAATTTGCCGAAAAGCACGGCAAGGAATGGCGCTGGAATGCGGTCAACGAAACCAGAAAATATCTCGATCAAGGTCTTCCCGACAGAGCTGTGACCCGCGACCTCGATTGGGGTGTGGAGGTTCCGCTCCCCGGCTATGAGACTAAGCGTGTTTACGTTTGGTTTGAAGCGGTTCTCGGTTATCTCACCACCTGCAAGAAGGTGTGCGAGGAAAGAGGCATTGATTTCAAAGAGTTTATGAAGAAGGACTCCGGTCTTTCGGCGTATTATGTACACGGCAAGGACAATATTCCTTTCCATACCGTGATCTTCCCCGCGCTTCAGATGGCAATCGACCCCGAAATGCAGCTTCCTACGCATATCGTGTCGAGTGAATATGTCAATATGAACGATGAAAAGATGTCGAAATCGAAGGGCAACCTCATTTCGGTCAGCGATCTTGCCGACAATTATCCGATCGATGCCGTCCGTTTCTATACGATGCTGTATAACCCCGAAAAGCGCGATGTGAATTTCTCCATTGCCGATATGATCACTACCTTCAACAAGTTTTTGTGCGGTGGCTTCGGTAATTTTGTCAACCGTAATCTTTCCTTCCTTGTCAAGAAATTTGACGGCGTTGTGCCTGCAGGTAAGGTAGAAGAGGCGGTCAAGGCGCACGTAGAGGGACTGTATGCCTCGATGGGCGAGCTGATGGAAAAGGGCGAGCTTCGCGCAGCAACCGAAGCTATGGTCGATTTCATTCAGTATGCCAACAAGTATTATGACGAGGCAAAGCCGTGGGTTGCGGCAAAAGAGGATCTTGCCCGTTTCGGCGATATTACGGCAACTTGTCTCTATATGATCGCCAATATGGCAAATCTTTTCTCTCCCGTGATTCCCGTAGGTACAGAAGCACTGCGCAAAATGCTTTCTCTCCCCAAAGCCAAGTGGGAGTCTGTCACCCTTCCCGAGACCTTCACGCTCGGCGATATCGCGATTTTGTACACCAAGATCGACGAAAAATAAAAACGGTAGCAAAGCCGCCCTTTTCACGCGAAAGGGCGGCTTTTTTGTAAACAAATTGTAAACAATCAAAAAATGTGATTTCTTTTTGCGATTTTTATCGTCTATAAGGATGAAGGAATTTATGCATTTTTTGCTAAAAAGAAAGGAGTAGGATTATGAAACAGTTCATAGTTCATTTTGTGTTGATGATGTTCGTCTTGGTTGTATTGTGCGGAGGGCTTGCTGCTTGCGATGCATCCGATACCACGACGCCGAGCACATCGGTGCAGGCGGTGACAACGACGGTGATGACCACAACAGAAAGTCCCGAAACGACGGCGGGATCGGATAGCATTACGCCTGAGCGTTGGCGCGAAAAGGTGGTGGATCTTCAAAAAGGGCAAGAGGAGGAGGCGTGTTTTCAAAATCCGGATTGGGCTGTGTGTGAAGTGAAGCTTCAGGACCAATACACCGAAGAGGAAATACGCGCTTTTGCCGAACGGGAAAAGATCGGCTTTGTTCATCCGAATGCCAAAGGGGAAATCGTGATTTTCAGTAAAATAACGACACAGGCATTTGTACAAAGTGTCGCACAAAAAAGCGAAGTGAAATCGGTGGATCTTCTGCTGTGGGGTGAAGAGGATACTTGGCTTTCGAATGTTCAGGAAATTTATTCCGGAACGTATACCAAGGATACCTTGTTTTCCGAAGAGCATCTGAAGGGGATTTTTCAAAGAGAAGATGGAAAATATAAAGTCGTCGTCATCCTTCCCGAGCGGGAAACAGACGAAGAACTTGAAGCCTTTATTACGGAACACCGTCTTGACGGAGATCGTTTTGCCTCTCTTGCGATTGCGGTTTATGTGGAATCCATCGACGATGTGATCCGTATTGCTTCTTTGAAGGAAGTGCAGTATCTGGCATTTCTTGCCTCTGACCCGATCACCAATCAGTAACATATTCCCGCTCTGCCGTTCGGCAGGGTGGGTTTTTTTGGTAGTGTAAATACACCCCCAGTTCTACTGGGGAGCGGAAAACGAGCGGAGCGACGGCAAGAGGGGTGAACTAAGAACCCTCTCACCCGCTGGCGCGGGAGCTCTCCCAGAGGGAGAGCCTTTGGGTGTGCGCGGTTTTGAAGGTATGGGCTTTGTCCGATGCATTTGTGTCCATAATGAGGCTAACGACAAGCCTCTCCCTTTGGGAG
>JAFTKF010000215.1 GCA_017453405.1 Clostridia bacterium | reverse complement strand
TCACAACACCCCGGGGATCAAGAAGATTGAAAACACGTATTTCGGCTATGCGGGCAGTCTTGAACCCCGTGCCTTCAACGATCGCGGTGAACGCGGTGCTTATAAGATCGAGATCTCCAAAACCGCGGGGATTGCCACCTGCCGCCCCGCCTTTTTCCGTCTTGCCAAGCGCATCTACGCTGTCGATACCCTTGACATCAGCGGCAAAACGACATATGATGCCATCGCCTCGGCAATGAGTGCGCTGTTCAAGGAAAAGAATTACGGCGCCGATACCCTTCTGCGTTTGGAGATCACGGGCAGTGTTCCCCCTGAGATCGATACCGCACCCAAAAAGCTTGCCGCCCTTGCGGTCGGTCTGTTTTACTGCGAGATCATTGATCACACCTCGCCCGAATTCAATATTGATGCCCTGAAGGATGACCCGACCATCAAGGGCGAGCTTGTCCGCACCCTGCTCCCTTGTCTTGAAAGCACCGACGAGGAAGAGCGCCGCCGCGCATACTGCGCCCTGAAATACGCCCTTCTGGCACTTTCGGGCAACGATATTGCTGATTTTTAAGATGAAATACCGTTTTTTACTGTTCGATGCCGATGATACCCTCTTTGATTTCGATCAAAGCTCCCGCCAAGCCTTTCACGAGGCAATGCAAGTATGCGGCGTGCAACCCCAACCGAGAGATTACGACAACTATGCCGCCATCAATCTTGCACTCTGGAAACAGTTTGAGCGGGGTGAGATCGATAAAGAAACCATCCTGACAAAACGCTTTCGGGATTTTACTAAAAAATATAGGATCAACGCCGATCCCGATGCCATCAACGAACGCTATAAGGCTGCTCTTTCTCACAAGAACATCCTGATGCCCGATGCGCTTTTCGTCATCGAAACGCTGTTCCATCAGGGCTATCGCCTGTTTATTATCACCAACGGAGATGCGGCAATTCAGCACAAACGCCTTGGCACAAGCCCCATCACACCGTATATTGAAAAGGTCTTTATTTCCGAAGAGATCGGTCACGCCAAGCCCTCACCGCTGTTTTTTGATGCGGTAGCTGACGGAATTTCCGACTTTTCCAAGGAACAAGCCCTTGTGATCGGCGATTCGGAAAGCAGTGATATCCGAGGTGCCAATCTGTCAGGAATCGATGCCTGCTACGTTTCACCTCATAATACCCCTCTGCCCGACGGCATTTTTGCGAACTACACCGTTCGCTGTCTCACCGACCTCCTTGCTATTCTGAACTAACACGAAAGGAACGATATCCTTGTATATTGAAAAACTGTCGATAGAAAGCTTTGGCTCGCTTTCTCAGGTCAGCTATGACCTGACAAGCGGTGTCAATATCTTTCGCGGCAAGAACGAAAGCGGAAAAAGTACGCTTGCCGCCTTTATCAAATTTATCTTTTACGGGCTTTGCGGAAAGACACCCGATCAGACGATGTCCGAAAAGACCCGCTATACCAACTGGGATCACGGCATTTCGGGTGGCGCGCTCGTCATTAATGTCGACGGTGTCCGTTATCGCATCGAACGCCGCGTGACCCCCGCCACCAAAGCCTCGGGCAAGGAAACTGTCAAGATCATTGATCTTGCCTCGGGGGCTGAGGTTTTCGAAAAGCAATGCCCCGGTGAAGTCTTTTTCGGGGTGGGCGAAGACATTTTCGCACAGACCGCCTTTTCTGCGCAAGGCTCGGGATCGGTGGTAGACAGCGAAAAAATGAATGTTGCCATTGACAATATGCTTTTTTCCGGCAATGAAGCTCTGAACATCAAAACCGCACTGAAAAAGCTTGACGAGGCACGCGCGTATCTTTTGCACAAAAACCGCAAGGGCGGCAAGCTTTACGATATGGCAAACGAAATGGAAAAGCTGGAAGAACGCATTGCTGTATGTGAAGAAAACGAGCGTTTTCTTGCCGACCGCAACCGCGTGCTTTCCGAAAACCGTCTCCAGCTGGAGGACAACAAAAAACAACTGAAAAAAGCAGAGGATCGCTTGATCCATTACGAATCCTCTTTGATTCTTTCGCGTTTTGAAGATCTTGACAAAAAGCGTGATGCCCTCCGCAAGGCACACGCCGAGGAAGCGGCACTTGTGATGAAGCATACCGTCGATGGCTTTTTGCCTGATGATAATTACATTGCCGCCCTGCGCACCCTGCACGCCAGAATGGGCATCACCGAAGACGAAAAGGCATCCCTTGTCAAACAAAAGGATGCGTTTGCCGCAACCTCGCTGACCCCCGAGCAGCGCACGGTGATCAAAACGCTTGATGAAATGGGAGGCAAGGACAAAGCCGTCAAGGCACTGCGTGACAAACGCCAAAAACGCGCCCGCGCACATCGCGCCTTCTTCGTGTTCCTGATCCTTTCTCTGCTTGCCGCAGGCGCATCGGCACTTCTTACGCTGAGGGATCTTTTGCCTGCCATCCCGTATCTTTCTTATATCGCCTACGGTGTCACCGCGCTCTCCCTCTTTACCGCGATCATCAAGCTGGCAACAGCGCCCTCCGTCAAAGAGCTGTATCGGAAATTCTCGTCCGAAACCGAAGAGGATGCGCTTCACCGCATTGAGGATGCCCTGCACGCGGAATTGGTCGTGCGCGAAGAGGATGCCCGCTATGCGCGCTTGATGGATGCGATGGAAGCAACCGATGCCGAAGCCGCCAAGCAGCTTTCGCAGGCGGCGATCCTGCTCGGAAAGTGGAAAATGCCCTGCACCGACCGCGCCTCTCTTCTCAACTGCATTGACAAAGCACTGGAGGTCAGCACTGCCGTCAAGGAAGCGCGCCGCGTTTTACGCGAAGCCTCGGTGGCATATGAGGTATCGGAAGAAGCACTGAGAGAGTATTCCCGCGAGGAGCACGCCAAGCGCTATCAGGAAACCGCCTATGTCGGCAAGACTGAGGTTGGCGAGATCGATACCATCAAGAGAACCTGCGCCTTCTGTCAGAAGAAAGAGGAGGCGCTGCTTTCGCAGATCCGCGCAATCGAACTGGAAATCGCCTCGCGTTCTGCCGTAACCGAAAATCTCGAAGAACTGAAAAATGCTCTTGGCGAGCTGAAGGAAACCTATAACGACTACGCCGAGAAATACAAGGCGTACCTGCTTGCCTACGAAGCCATTAAGAAGTCAGGCGAATCGCTTCGCGCCAAGATCGCGCCCGCCCTTTCGGAATCGGCAAGTGCTTTGATGAAGGCGTCCACGCAAGGCAAATATTCCGATATCGGCGTGGATAACGAAATGACCCTGAGCTTCCGCACAGACGATGCCGCCCCCAGTCGCGAGGTTGGCTTTATGTCGGCAGGCACCAAAGCGCTTACGTATATCAGCCTGCGCCTTTCGCTGATCCGTCTGCTCTTCCGCGGCAAAATGCCGCCTACCGTCTTTGACGAATCCTTCTCCTGGCTTGACAATACCCGTCTTGCCTCGATGATGTCCCTTCTCAAAACCTATTCACAATCGGCACAGGTCATTGTAATGACCTGCTGTGACCGCGAATACGATGCCGTCGCCGACAAGGCTTCGGTCAACCTCATTGATTTCGGACAGTAAAAAAACGACCGCATCACACCTCTTTTCAGAGACCCGTGACGCGGTCGTTTTTTGTGCACGAAAAGGGTCAGTTCCGAGAAACTGACCCTTTTTTATGGGAATTATTTGGTGACTTCCGTACCGTATACGGCTACTTCGGTAAAGGCTGCCCAGCCACCCGACTTATCCGCAACAAGGTTCTTCAGTCTGATCGAGGTAATCGGCTTTGTGATATTGATATCAATGATCTGCTAATAACCGGTCCATGCGATCGTGATGGTTTCAGTGCCCTTGGTACCATCTTCGTAGGTGACTTCAACCGTCGCCTGCTTCCACCAAGTGTCGTGACCTACGTCATAACGGACAACGATACCGAGTTCTTCCACATTGACAGCTCTGCCAAAGTCGATCTGAATCCACTGCGAACCGGTGTTGGCAGGACCCCAGGACTGAACGGGATAGTTACCGTGACCGTGAGAGTTCATAAAGCCGTCGATCGCGTTTCTTGCAAGGAAGTCGGTCTCACCGGAGCCCTTGGTGTTCTCCCATTCGGAAGACGCCGTTGCGTGAGGATACTGACCGGTGATATCGGACTTGATCGAGGAATTGTTCGTGTAATCGTATGCATTTTCAGCAAGGTTACGCTTTTCGGAAAGCTCCTCATCGGTAAGGATTCTTGCGGTAATGTAATTCGTGGTGTTCGCATAGCTCTTCGAAATGGTGGTTGCCATCGAAGCTACCTTGGGAACAACGTAGGTGAAGGTTCCGTCGGGGCAGTAGATGATCGATTCGCCCTGCTTGGGAGAGAGCGTAAAGCCAACATACTTAACGCCTTCGGGAAGTGTGATCGTTACGGTGTCACCCGTCTGGATCTTAGCGTTGAAATACAGATTGACAATACCCTGTGCTTCTGCGGTATAGGTCTTCTTGACATTAGCATCAAGATACGACATCTTGATAACACCTGCGGGAAGCGTGCCGGCAATTGCCATACGGGCATAATCGTTCTGCATCGTGTAGTAATCACGCTTGTTCTGTTCTTCCTCAGCTTCGCGCATTTCAGAGGCATCCCAGTGATTCATAGCATCATAAGTGCCGTATGCGGGAACGCAGAGGTCGATCCAAGCCGCGATCGTGCGATACTCGGTATCGGACAGCTTAACACCCTTGTGTCCTTCGCGAATGATCTTCGTGAGGTTCGAAACGAGCGCACCATAGGTGGCAGGCTTCTGAACTTCGGGAGCGGACATCGAGGAAAGCCACGTTACATACTTGTTGTTTGCCGTACCAACCCACTGAATGCCGCCATTGGGCTTAGAGCCTGTCAGAACGAGATAAGACAGCGGGAAGTATCTCGACATTCTCTGCGAACCGATTCCGTCGCCTTCCAGCGAGAAGGGATTGGCAGCAGAGGTGTCACCCTCTTCGGGAATCAGCATCGAAAGCGAGGTGTCGAAGAAACGACCGCCGTCGTGCTGATTGATGCTGACTGCAAACACGTTTTCGCCCTGCTTCAGCTCAAAGCTCGAAGCGGGAATCGTGATTTTGTTGTAAGAGTCGGTCCAGCTTGTGCCGTTGGAGTAGATCTGCTTACCGTTCAGATAAAATACGGGAGTATCATCATACCAGGTATTCAGAAGGATGGACGCGCCTTCATACTTGGATATATCGTCGATCGTGAAGGTAATACGGGCAAACAGCCACTTATTATCGCCGCTCCAGGAGGTACCAACCTTTGCGCCGTCGCCGCCGCGGTCACCGAAGCCTGCTTTGCCGGTGTTCCAGGAGGAATCGTTAAAGCCGAGGTTATTCCAACCGGAGGCTGCGTTGTTGGAGGAAGAGGTCATATACTTCCAAGTGGACTGGAGGTCAAAGATCTTTTCTTCGGTTCCGGTAACGGTAACGGTAACACCGCTTTCCTTCATGCCGGAAGCGTTGATGATCTCATAAGAAGCGTTCTTGTTGTTGTGGCAGGAATTGCAGTTGGCATCGAGAATGGGCTGAACTTCTTCAAGATAGTCAAAGCCGATCTTCGAGGTATAAGGATCGTAACCCTCATCATCCTTCTGCCATGCATCGGGCTTCAGCGTCTCAACACCTGCCTTCAGCGCCATCGTAACCGAGGAAGCTGCAGGGGGAACGGTGTTGTTGTCCTCGTGACAGCCAACGCAGGAGTAGAACTCACCGGGCATCAGCGTCGACCAGGAACGCATGGTCTGGATCATATTGCCGTTTTCATCAAGAAGCTGGAAATAAACAGGCGTTTCGCTGGGTACGGTGAAGAGTGCCGAACCGTCTTCGTAAACGGTGGCAACACCGAGAACGACCTTAACGTCCCACGAACCGTTACCGGTTGCGATAGGCGTATAGGGGTCGGAAGAGCCGGACTGCGAAGCAACCGTTGCGCCGACTGCGTATGCACGGTAATCCAGTGCAACAACGCGGAGCTGCTTAACGGTACCTCTTTCAATACCCTTCATCGCTTCGCCGACATATACGTCGCCGACATAGTAAGTACCCGTGGTCTTCTTATAGTCGACCATACTGGGACGAACGAACATTTCGCGGGTCTTAACGGGAACGATCTGTGCCGAGGGATAGGTAGCATCGCCTTCGATCAGGCAGATCTTATTGCTGTTGCCCTTTTCCATCAGATAGATGCCAAAGGGAGTCGAACGCTTGTCGGATGCCCAACCGGTTGCACAGTAGGAAACCACGAACTGCGTATCGCTGATTGCAAGAGGATACTGATACAGTGCACCGGTCTGACCGTATGCGTCGATGTTATCGTTCTTCGTATGTGTACCGTCCTGGAAGGGAAAGGTAATCGAAGCCGCACCGTCGCGGTTGTCGGTGACATCGATCAGGCAAAGCTTACCTGCCTGATAGGTATGGTGACCGGTGGCGATCGAAACATAAAGACCGGTTTCGCCCATAACCTCTCTTGTGTGAACAAGGGTGGTCGGGAAGTTGGAGTTGTTACCGTAAAGCTCGGTCTGGTTGGTGCCATCGGGATTCATCTGGAACATACCCTGAACCCACATCTGTGTTCTGTCGTTATAGTCCCATCTGGTGTAGATGACTCTGCCGTCAGAGGTGAGGGTTGGATAGGTGGTATGTACCTGGTCATAGCCGAGACGGACGATGTTTGTGCCGTCAGCGGACATCTTGTAAATGTTAGAAACGGGGGTCTTCCAGCAGTCAACTGTCTGGATCGCACGGGAGGACTGGAAGAGGATCTCGCCATTGGGGAGATAGATGCATTCGAAGTCAGCAACGCCCGAACCGAAGGTAAGCTGAGTGGTTTCATACTTGCCCGAGGTCAGTTCCATTTCATAAATGTGGAAATCGTCGCTCGATCTCTGTTTCCAAGAGAAGATTGCCTTCGTACCGTCAGCCGAAACATCGACGTCGCGGATGCAGCCGGTACGGGAGGTGAGAACGACCTTTTCGGTCTTCTTGACCTTGTCGCCTTCTTTTTCAAGGGTGAGCAGAACAAGACGCGAGCCCGAAGCGAAATTCATTTCGGTGCCGACACCGCTTGCAGCTTCACCGGTCGATTCTTCGAAAAGACCTTCGGTATATGCGTAGTGCGAGCCGCCGAGAGCCTTGTGCTGTGCAACAAGGAAGGTGGTCGCGGTTTCCATCAGATCATAGAGAAGATCCGAGCCTTCAAGATAGGAAACCTTGTCAGTCGAAGAAGCAGCAGCTTCGGATACAGGTAAGGTAAGACCCGAAAGGTTACCGATAACCATGGCGAAGCAGAGAACAAACAGTAATAATCTTTTTCTCATGATTATGCTCCTTTCTTACTTTGCAGTGTAGGTGGAAGCAACGGCTTCACCGGTTGCGGTGTCATAGAACGCAACGGTATACGAGCCGCCTTCGGGAAGCGTGATCGGCTTATTCAGCGTGATCACGGCGGTGGAATTATCGGCAACGCCGGAAATGCCGCAGTCGGCATACGCAACCTGCTTGCCGTTCTTGTCAAATACGCTGAGTGCTACCGCAACCGAATCAGCGGCATCTGCCTTCTGTTTTCTGACAACGAGCTTCTCGATCGTTGCGCCGGTTGCATACTTGTTATAATACAGCGAGCCGTTCAGCGTACCGATTGCCTGTTCAAGACCGTAGTCTTCGCCTTCATTACCGATCGAACGAACGAAGTCGGCAAGCTTCTTGACATCAGCATCGTTGAGGTCTTTCGCAAAGAATTTCACAACTTCTTCGATGGTGTAGAGCGAGCCGTCGTGCATATAAGGACCGGGTCTCCATACTTCGACGAGAGTGGGCGTATCATATTCGCCGCTATCGCCCGAGAACTGATTCGAGCCGACGTTGTGCATCTTCAGGTCGGTATAAAGAGGTGCGGGATGGCAGGAAGCGCAGTTCTGTTCGAAAAGCTCCTTACCGCTTGCCGCAGAGGAGGTCAGCGTGCCGTCCTGATTCAGTGCGGGAGACTGAACGGGATAGAGGCTCTTGAGATACTCGTCGATCATCGCAAGCTTATCGGTGGGAAGCGTATTGAACTGAATGAACTTCATACCGGCGGCAACTGCAGTTTCCGCATTGGGACGGATACCGGTTACCATTACAGGGGGAGTACGGTGCGAATACAGCATCGAAGCCGCGCTCTTACCGCCGCCGCCAAGACCGTCGTTCAGGTTATCCCAGTTGAAGCCATCAACAACACCGTCGGGATGGCAGGAGTTGCAGGATTCCCACTTCTGATAGCACATATTGGCATCAGACCAAAGGATCTGACCCTGTCTGACAGGAGAGGCTTCGGGCTGCTTCACAAAGGAAAGTGTCTTGACACTGTAGTTCGAAAGCGTCACTGCGGAAACAGTGCCGTCGAAATAGTTGGCGCAGTAAAGAACGCCGTCCTTTTCCACAATATTGCGAACGCCGACACCGACGGTGATGCGTTCTCTGCAGTTATTGAGGAAGGGGAGATAATCGGCAATATCCGCAAGGGTTTCCACAACGCGGCCTGCCGACTGGTTGGCAACTCTTGTGATCTTCTGGTTCATCTTCGAAATGTTAACGACCATAACCTCGTTAATACCCGAAAGTGCCACGCAGAGATATTTGCCGTCGGACGAAACCGTGATACCCCAAGGATTGGCAGCACCGAGGTCAACTTCGTCAAGAAGTACCGAGCAGAGCGTTTCCTGCTTAGCGGTATCGATCACCGTGAACGCGTTGGTGTTGATCCAACCGCGATCAAGCTGTGTGGTGGGGTAGGTATAGCGTCCGATAACATGAGCAACGTAAACTCTCGAGCCGTCGGGAGATACGCAGATGCCCTTGACACCCGATGCGCCGTTGATGAGATCGATCGTCTTTTCAACCTTATCGGTAGCGGACGAAATGATTACAACATTCGCATTCATCGCAGTAGCCGTGGTTGCCTCATCGGGAAGATGGCAAGCCACATAAACCTTGTCACCGACGGTGACAGCGGCGGTGGGTTCTCTGCCGTCGATCGCGATCGTCGAGGATACCTTCATATCGCCGAGCGTCAGAACCGAAACAGTGCCCGAGAAACGGTTAACAGCATAGCCCTTTGTGCCGACAATCGCCATATCGTTGGGCGTATGTCCGACAGAAACGGAAGCGGCAACCGCAAGATCAGCAGAAAGCTTGACAACCGTACCGTCAAGTCCGCCCTCGAGAGAATAGATGTTGGTACCGTCTGTCACAACGCGATTGATAGCCTTGGTGGATGTGTACTTTTTCTGAACTTCACCGTTCAGAGAGAGCTTATAGATGCTCTTGCCGGTTTCGTCGGAAACGTACAGGCTGTCGCCCAATGTAACAATGCCGTTCGGGGAAGTGTAAGCGGACATATTGCCGATCGTGCCGCCGGTAGCGGTAGCGCCGACATTTTCGCCGCTGACATCTTCACGGTCATACTTACCGAGGTCAACAGTGGTCGTGGGTGGGGTGACAGGTCCTTCTGTGTCTTTTGTCGTGGTGCCGGGAGCGTCGGTCGTGATCGTGGGATCCGTCGTCGTGTCCTCGTCATCACCGCAGGAAGTGATCGTAAACATCGATACGACCACGACTGCGATCAAAAGGAACGCACAGAGAAGAATATGCCATTTTTTGGTGTTTACCATGGAAAATCCCTCCGTTAAATGATTTTTATGGTGTACGTGCAAGAGAGTCTGCCTCCGTTTGCCGTTTGCTGTGTCCCGATTATGTATGGCGAGAAAGTACCGTACTTTTCACACAAGCGTCATACCGATAGCAACTCTTATACAGTATGTATTATAAAGGATTTGCGTTAAAAAAGCAATTACAAATATCTAACTGTACATTGCATAAATCGATCAAATGATTTTTGTTCCCATATGTAAAAATCGCCGAAAAGCGCGATGAGAAGCGCATTTTCGGCGATTTTTACAATAGATAGCCCAAGCATTCAAAAATCTTTTTTTACAAGGATTTTTTTAAGTTTTCTCGGCTCAGTTATAGGTATGCATCGAATCTCCTCCGAACATACCGACAAAGAACAGTGTAATGATCTCAAAGATAAATGCCAGAAGGATGAAGTAGGGGGCGAATTTCTTCAGCTTTTCCTGCCGTCTGAAATGGAGATAGATCGAAAGCATCAGCACCGTGACAAGCGACCAGACTTCTTTGTTATCCCACTGCCAGTAGTTGCCCCAGCACTCGTTTGCCCAGAGCGCACCCAAAAACATACCGAGCACCATAAAGGGAAAGCCCGTGAGAATAAGATTATAGGCACCCTTCTGATACTGCAGATAGGTTTCCTTCTTTTTCGTCAGGAAGAACGAGATCACCGTAAGGATCGCCGCCACCACCACAAGGCAGTAGGAGATCATATACGAAAACACGTGCGGAATAAAGAACGCCGACTGCAAAGCGGGCGGAAAGGTCCATTCCGACGCCTGTGCCATAAAGAAGACACCCGTCATGATCACACCCTGCGATGCGATAAAGTAACGCTTCATAAAAGCGCCCTCGTGCATATAGCGGATGTATACATACACCAGCGCAAAGGTCACGCCGAGGAAGGTCAGTACCTGATACATACTGACAAAGGGCATATAGCCGTTGACGATCCAGTTATTGATGACGATCGCCGCATTCAGCGCAATACCGACACACCAGAGGATCAGCGAGAGCTTGGCATATTTTTTCTTGAAATAGGTGGTTGCGAACGCGGCGTAGTAGAAGAGCGCCGCCGCAAGGCAGACAAAACGGAGAAGTGTACCGGTCATGATGCTTTACCTCCCTGCTTCTTACCGTTCTTTTTGGCAGCCTGTGCCGAACGCTTTTTCGAAAGCATCGCCTCGCTCGGACGGAGAAAGCACATCATAAACGTACCGATCACCGTCAGAATAATGCCCGAGGTCGACAAAAATTCGGTGGGATCTTTCTTGAAAAGAAGCTGCACCTCGGTGTAGCCGAAGGGCTGATTTTCGCTGACATTCATCAGATAGATCTTCCAGCCGTTACGGTAGATCGGATGATTGACGGTCAGCGACACTTTTTCCTCCGTGCCGTCGCTCTTCAGAAAACCTACCGTTGCCTCATAGTGCTTGACGCTCGTCTGGGCTTCATCATAATATTCGGTCACAAAATCCACAATGCGGAAATTGAACCCGAGATCGATCACCTCGGCGGTGCCGTTTTCATCGGTCTTGCTGACCTGATTGTAATAGCCCTTCATATTGGCGATCTGATCGTCGGTAATCCCCATCTGCTTCATACGGTATTCAATGGTCGCCGTAAAGGAGGAGACCGACGGCGGTGCGGCGTTGGTTGCCGTACCCGATACGGTATACACGAACGTACCCACAAGAAAGAGGACGATCCCCGCGTGCAACGCGTAAAAGCCGATGGAATACCATAGCTTTTTGGGGTTAAAGGCAATCAGGGAGACAAGAAGTGCGATCGCAAAGACGAAGAGCACGATAACGATCGGCATTCCCTTCCATACATTGGAAACGCCTGCTGACGCAAGAACCGTCATCACCAGAAGCACCAGTGAGACAATACCGAGCGCCGCATACAGAACAAGTGCTATTTTTTTGTTCATAAAAAAATTCCTTTCGCTCAAGCTATGTAAGATAAGGCGAGATGAGCGCCATTTCTTCTTCATTTAAATACCGCCACTCACCCCGTGCAAGCGTGCGGTCAAGGGCAATGCCCGCAAACGCGGTCCTTTCAAGATACGTGATCTTGTTGTTCACCGCCTCCGCCATTCTCTTGATCTGGTGATACTTCCCTTCGGTGAGGGTGATATCCCCTTCGGTATCCGACAGCATAACGACCTTGCAGGGCTTGGTCACAAAGCCGCCGATATCCACCCCTGCTTCAAGACGCGCGATCTCGTCTGGCGTGATCGCGTGAGCAAGGGTAAAGCGGTAGATCTTTTCCACGTGCTTTTTGGGAGAAAGCATACGGTGCGCTGCCTGACCGTCGTTG
>JAFTKF010000214.1 GCA_017453405.1 Clostridia bacterium | reverse complement strand
GACGCGTATGTGGACGAAAACTACAACACGGTGATCTCGTACTATCTGGCGCGGGAATACGCTTCGTATATGAAGGAGCGCGCTCTTGCCCTTGAAGTCGTGATCGACAGTAAGTATGAGAATATGGATATTCTCGATATTCAGTAAAGCTTGATAACACCGCTTGCCTCGGCTTTTTGCCGCTCGCAAGCGGTGTTTTTTGGATGAATTTGAAAGATCCGGACGAAATACCAATCAAATTCTTGCGAAAAACGGTATAAAAATCGACAAAACCGTTGCTTTTTCAGACAGCTTATGCTAAAATACATAGATAGGAATATCGTCTTTTATCGCTTGGGATGCTTTTCAAACACGCGTTTTTATGTCCCAAAACGATCCCGTCTCTTGCCGCTTGGGCGGGACAGACCATCCGAATAAGGAGCCGTTATGACGATCATTGTGACCGGCGGTGCCGGCTTTATCGGCAGTAATTTTATCTTTTATCTTAAGAAGAACCATCCCGATTACCGTGTGGTTGCTTTCGATGCGTTGACGTATGCGGGCAACCGTATGACGCTTATGCCGCTTGACGGGTGCGAGGGGTTTCGCTTTGTGTGCGGGGATATCTGCGATCCGTATGCCGTGGACCGTTTACTGAACGAAGAAAAACCCGATGCGATCGTCAATTTTGCGGCAGAAAGTCACGTGGATCGCTCGATCGATACCCCCGATGTGTTTGTCAAGACCAATATTCTCGGTACGGCGACACTGCTTGATGCCTGCTTGAAGCACGGGATTGCCCGTTTTCATCAGATCTCGACCGACGAGGTGTACGGCGATCTGCCGCTTGACAGTTCTACGCTGTTTACCGAAGATACGCCCCTTCGCGCGAGCAGTCCGTATTCTGCCTCCAAGGCATCTGCCGATCTTTTGGTGCAGGCGTATTACCGCACCTATGGACTGCCCGTGACCATCAGCCGTTCGGGCAACAATTACGGCGCGTATCAGTTTCCTGAGAAGCTGATTCCTTTGATGATCGTGAAGGCACTGAAGGGGGAGACGCTTCCCGTATACGGAGACGGGAAAAACGTGCGTGATTGGCTGTATGTGGAGGATCACTGTCGGGCGATCGATCTGATCTTGCATCACGGCACGCCGGGGGAGATCTACAATGTCGGCGCGCATCAGGAGATACGGAATATCGACCTTGTCAGGATGCTGTGCCAAATCCTTGCGATCGACGAGGCGCGGATCACATTCGTTGCCGATCGCAAGGGGCACGATCTGCGTTATGCGCTCGATGCCGCAAAGCTGACCGCACAGCTTGGCTGGAAGCCCAAGACTATGTTTGATACGGGGCTTCAAAAAACCGTCGATTGGTATCTCCGTCACCGTTCCTGGTGGGATGCCATCCTGACGGGAGCTTACCGCACTGCCTATGAAGGTGGATAAAGAAGGCGGATAAATCGGTACGATAAACCGAACCGGACAGAAAGGAGAATGCTCGATGGATGCATATCACGTAGATTCAGGGCTTTTACAGCTTCTGGCGCGCGCACTGAATCCTGCCGTGCCCCTGACAGAGACACCGTCGGCAGAAACGCTGTGGGCGATCTATCAGAAGGCGCAGGCGCACGATATGGCGCACCTTCTCTTTACCTCTCTTGACGGTCTTTCGGTGGATATTCCGCCCGAGCTTTTGTTTAAGCTTCGGAAAAAATGGCTTCTTGCGGGCAGTCGCTATGCACAACAAAGCTATGAACTGGAGCGTATCACCGCGCTGTTTGAAACAAACGGGATCGCGTATCTGCCCTTGAAGGGCACACTGCTCCGAGAGTTGTATCCCGACCCTGCGATGCGCACCAGCTGTGATATCGATATTCTGGTGCACAGCGAGGATCTTGACAAAGCCGACGAACTGCTTTGTCGCGAGCTTGGCTATCAACCTTGGGGCAAAAGCACGCACGACGTAGCGTATCACGGCACGAGCGGCGTCCGTCTGGAACTGCATTTTGATATTAACGAGCCTGATTTCCGCACGATTTTGTGCTTTGCCACCATCTGGGAGCAGGTACATCTTGTCGAGGGCAGTGCGTTTCGTTATGAGATGACGCCCGAGCATTTTGTTTTGTATCATATTTACCATATGGCAAAGCATTTTGCCGCAGGAGGCTGCGGCATCCGTCCGTTTATGGATCTCTGGGTATTAAAGCATCGGGCGGATTATGACGAAGAAAAGCTGGCGCAGCTTTTACGGGAGGCTTCGCTTTCGGCATTTGCCCGGCAGGCTTTCGGGCTTTGTGAGGTCTGGTTCGGCGGAGCACAGCACACCGTTCTGACACGCGAAATGGAGCAGTATCTCATCGGTGCCGGCATATACGGCTCACGGGATAATCTGGTTGCGATCGCGCAGGTCAAAGAGGGCGGCAAGCTTCTTTACTTTTTCCGCCGTGTCTTTTTACCCTTTCATAAGCTGAAGCGCGTGTATCCGAAGCTTGAAAAATATCCGATTTTGTATCCGTGGTATCAGGTCAAGCGTTGGGTTTCCTTTTTATTCCGCAAAAATAAAAAGGAAACGCTGGAGGAATTTACCGCAGGCACTGCGGTTACGGCAGAAAAAAGAAAAAGCCTCAAGGCGATGTTTACAACGCTGGAGTTATAAAGAAAAGACCGCTCTGACAGTTTCCCAAACGGGGATTAGTCAGAGCGGTCTGTATTTGTCAAAAAAGAAGGCGTTAGCTTGAAGCCAACGCCTTGTTGCACTCGGCGAGGAGAGTTTGCCCGTGCAACGGTATGAGACAGGCGGCGAGAGAAGCTTCTGTCGCCGTCGGTCAGGCTTGGGAGGGGGAATCGGCAAGCGGCAACTCAAACCAGAAGGTAGAGCCCTTGCCCGGGGTGGAGCGTACGCCGTATCTGCCGCCGTGCAGGGTGATGACCTGTCTGACGATCGAAAGACCGAGTCCTGTGCCCTTGGCGGCGCGCTTATGTGCGGAATCGACTTTATAATAGCGCTCCCAGATCATCGGAAGCTTATCGGGGGCAATGCCCTCACCGGTATCGATCACTTCGACACGGACATAGTTTTCGCTGATACTCTGACGGACGGTAATCGTTTTATCCTCTCCGGTATAGGTCATTGCATTATTCAGAAGGTTGGTGATGACCTGTCGGATCATCGTGCGATCGGCGTATACGGTAGAGGGTGCTGGTGTTTCGAGTATAAAGCGATAGCCATCCTTCAAGGTCAGCTTTTGATAGCTGTCAAGAAGTTCCGAAAGGGAGAGGGAGAGATCGAAGGCTTCAAAGGTCGGGGTGATCCTGCCGTTTTCCAAAAGCGATACATCCATCATATCATTGACAAGCGAGGTCAGTCTGCGGGTCTCGCTGACAATGGTATCCAGATTCTCCTCGGTGATCTCGCTCGGCAGATCGCGCATCATTTCCGCGTAGCCCCCGATCAGGGTCAGCGGGGTGCGCAAATCGTGCGAGAGGTTGGCAACTAGCTCGGTGCGCAGTCGTTCGACCTCTTGAAGATCCCGTGAGGCGGCAAGGAGAGATTCGTTCAGCTCGTCAAGCTCTGCCGAATGGCTTTCCACGGCGGTGTATGAGCCTGAAGACAGCTTCTTTGCCTGACGGCTGATCTCCCCGATGGGGTCGGCGATCTTCTTGGCAAGGAAGTTGGCAAGCACGACCGCAACCGCGATCAGGATCAGGGAAAGAACGATCAGAAAGGATGCCGATGCTTTTTTCACTGTGCCGACGGGAGCAACCGAGGCATCGAGGATCAGGTAGTATACCTCACCGTTATGCTCGACGGTTTCCATATAGAGAATATTGGATGCACTCACAAGCAGAGAGCCTGTGATGGTATCGACCGCATATTCTTCGGTGACGGTATTGTAATTGACGCTGAACAGCGTGTTTTCATCTGCCAGCGCAATGAATTCACGGCGTTCGCTTGCGGTCATTGTGTGTATCAGGCAGGTGGCAGTGTTTTCCGCTTCATATACCACCGAGCCGTCCTCACTGATGATGTCGGCGCAGATATCGTTTTTGGCGGCGGCATCGGAAATGGTACGGAAAAAGGTGCTTTTGTTGGCAAAAAGCTTGATATGTCGGGCGGTGGCTTCTACCTCGCTGATGCGTACATTGGAATAGACGATATCGAACAAAACGACCTGTGCAAGCCAGAGAAGGGCAAGCGCAATGACGATCACGATGGCAAGCGCGGAAAAGATCTTTGTGCGGATGGTGTGCTTGGGTTTTCTGATATTATCCGTTGGTTTCAAAACGGTAGCCCACTCCTCTCAGCGTAACGATGAATTTCGCGTAAGTGCCAAGAGAACGGCGCAAAAGCTTAATATGGGTATCAAGGGTTCTGTCATCGCCGAAGAAGTCGTAGCCCCATACCTTGGTGATCAGCTTTTCACGCGTGAGGGCGATATTGGCATTTTTGATGAGGTAGAAAAGAAGGTCATATTCCTTGGGGGAAAGATCGGCACGCTCGCCGTCGATGTAGACGATGCGGGCGGTGAAATCGACCTTCAGCCCCTCCAGGGTGAAGATGTCACGGTCGGTGTCGGTATTCTGCGAGGAGCCTGCCGTGGTACGCTTCATAATGGCGTCGATACGAAGCATCAGCTCCTTGGGAGAGAAGGGCTTGACGACATAGTCGTCAATGCCGAGACGGAATCCGTTGATCTTATCGTATTCCTCACCGCGTGCGGAAAGCATAATAATGGGTGTGGAGGCACTCTTGCGGATCTCGGCAACAGCGGAAAAGCCGTCGAGCACCGGCATCATAATATCCATAATAATGATATCAAAGCTTTGATTGCGGCAAATGGTGATGGCATCCATACCGTTTTCTGCTTCGGTGACGGTATGCCCTTCGAATTCTGCATATTTACGGATGAGAGAACGGATCTTCTCTTCATCGTCAACAAGTAAAATGTGATACATAACGGTCCTTCCTTTTCAAAATAATGGGGCGTTCTTCAGTTTTCTGCCGATTGACTTCCGACCTCGGCGAGGACGATCTCGGTGATATACTTTTTGTTCTGGCGGAAAAAGGTGATCTGTACGGTATCGCCGGCACTATAGTTGTTCAGGGCTTTTTGCACCGCGTCAAGAGAGGTGATCGAGGTCGAGCTGATATCGGTGATCCTGTCGCCGAAGGCAAGCGGAATGGCATTTTCGCCGTAGCCCGCGACGGTTTCGGGATCGATCACATAAAGACCCTGAATGATATTGGTGGTCGTGCCATAAATGGAAGTCTAGCGGAAGGTGGCAATGCTTTCAAGATCGGGATAGCGTTCGATGGCGGCGTAGAAGGATTCCTTGGAATCGATCATCGCGGTCGAGAAGCCAAGCGCGGGTCTGCCCGAGACATAGCCCTGCCGGATCAGCTCACCGACAATGGGCTTTAAGGTATCGATCGGAATGGCAAAGCCGATGCCCTCGACAGAGGTCTCACTGATCTTGGCATTGACGAGTCCGATCAGCTGACCGTTTAAGTCAAAGAGTCCGCCGCCCGAATTGCCGTGATTGACGGCGGCGGTGGTCTGAAGCAATTCCATTGTAGTGCCTTCGATCGAAACCGTACGGGTGAGCGAGGACAATATGCCGTCCGAGACCGAGTTTCCGAGCGTTCCGAGCGGATTGCCGATGGCAATGACCGCCTGACCGAGCATCATACAGGTCTCTTCGTTGGGGAGGAGAATAGGAGAAAGATCGGTCTTCTGAATACGCAAAACGGCGATATCGGTGCGCGCATCGTTGCCGACAAGCTCGGCGTAGCAGTCTTCGCCGCTACGAAGCGTAATTTTAATCTCTTCCTCACCGCTGACCACGTGGTGGCAGGTGACGATATACGAGTATTCCGATCCGCTTGCCCAGATGACGCCGCTGCCGCTGCCGCCTGCTGTGGTGATGTCGACGACCGAGTCGACCGTTTTAGCGGTTGCTACCGCATACGCATCGGTGGGGACGGTAACGGTCTGGTTTTCGGTGGGCTTGACGGTTTCGGTGGAATGGGGCTTTGTGCCGATCGTCAGACGGGGATCGCTGTGATGCACCATCACAAAGGTCATCACCGAAAGTGCGATCGAAACCACGGTCAGAATGATCGAGACCGTGAGCATAACAGTGGGAAGGGAGGTGCGCTTTCTGCTTTTTTTGCGTTTCGGCTCCTGAGGTTGCGGTTCTTCGGGCTTACGGGCACTGCCGTTTGCCGAAAAGCCGTAGGCATTGTAGCCGCTTACGGTATAGTCGGTATTGCGGTTTTCGTTACCGAAAATGATCTCATAGCTGCCGTCGGGTCTGACGGCGGACTGTACGCTTCCGTCCTTCGGGGATGTGGGAGCGGTATGATCGGGGTTTATGGGATGATACATAGTAAAACCTTGCCTTTCAAGGGGAATATGGGTACAGTGTCAGTATAAGCCCACTATGTGAAGGTTATTTGAAGACTTATCAAAAACTGTTTGAAAGAGGCAATCTTTTCTTGAAAATACCCCTTTTGCTGTAAGCAAGAGGAATTTGCTGTAAGCAAAAGGGGGCTTTTTTACCGATAAAAACGGTAGGTCGTTGTCTGGGTATAGCATTCGCCTGCCTTGAGGACCGAAGAGGGGAATTCGGGGCGGTTGGGCGAGTCGGGCAGACGGTTGCATTCAAGTGCAACCGCACCGTTTGCAGTCTGCGGGATATTGCCGAAAAAGGGATTGTCTGCCGTCATAAAATTGCCGGTATACATCTGAATGCCGCCCTCGGTGGTGTCGATCTCCATCGTGATGCCCGTTTTGTCGGAGTGAAGACGGGCGCAGGGGGTATTCGCGAACAGTCTGAAGCCGTGGTCATAGCCGCCGCCCACACGGATCTGCTCATCGTTTGCCGCAATGTCCTTGCCGATCTTTTTGGGGGTGGTGAAGTCGAACGCACCCCCCTTGACACTGAGCAATCTGCCCGAAGGAATGAGCGTTTCGTCAACCTCGGCGATGGCATCGGCATACAGCGTGAGGGTCTGATCCCTGACGCTTTCCTCACCCACGCCGCCGATATTGAAATAGGCGTGATTGGTGAGATTGATGACGGTATCGGCATCGCATTTGGCAAGGTACGCGATCGATAACGCATCGTTTTCAAGGGTATAGGTGACCGAAATGACGAGATTGCCGGGATAGCCCTCCTCACCGTCGGGAGAGAAGAGCGAATAGGTCAGGTAATTGTCCCCAAAATCGCTGAGCGTCCAGAGACGGTCGGAATAGCCGACGTTTCCGCCGTGCAGATGACAGCCGCGTGCGGTCTCGTTGCAGGCGAGGGTGTAGGTCGTGCCGTTCAGCGAGAACTTGCCCTTGGCAATGCGGTTGGCATATCTGCCGACGATCGAGCCGTGGTAATCCTTGTCGGCAAGGTAGCCTGCCATATCGGAAAAGCCGCAGACACAGGATACGCCGTGAAAGACGAGAGAGGCGATCCTTGCGCCGTAGTCGATCAGGGTGACCTCGGTGTTGGCGGACGAGAGGGTGTGTGCGTAAACGGTCTTGCCGTTATACGTGCCGAATACCTTTGTTTTCATAGTAACCTCACAAATATCATAAGTATGGTAGGGGGTGATCATATGTCAAGAGAACGCATCATAATGGGGTGCGCGATCCTCGCGGCATTCTTGATAGTCTATCTTCTGCCGCTTATGGCAGCAAAGCTTCTTTTGCCGCTTACCCGATGGTTTTTCGGTTAAGCTTGGTTCGTGTTGTCGTGATGACCGGAATCCTCGGGCGAATCGGTTTCATGATCGGTCACGCTGACACCGTGCTTTTGAAATGCGGGGGCAAGGGATGCTTCGATCTCTTCACAGGTGTCGGCATCCATATACTCTTTCAGGGTATATTTTTCTCCGTCATCGAAGGTGATGACATAGTAGAAAGAGCCGTCGTTTCTCGTGTGGCGCACGATCGTTTCGATATCGCTGTAGTCGTAAATCGCGGGATCGGAGGGAATAAAGCTTGTCTGAACGGTGATGGCATTGTCCGAGAAGCGAATACCCTGACAGGCGGAAAAGACGGTAAAGAGTACCGCGAGAAAGGCGAGAATATGCCGTGTTCTCGGGAGCAGTGACTGCCGTTTTTCCGCTTTTGCCATCTGACGATAGGGAAGAGAGGCGGCGTAGCGATCCTTGAAAAAGACGGCAAGGATCACGGGGCGTGCCGAGAGTGCCAGAACCGCAGAGGCGAGCAGGATCGAATAGATGATGCCCGAATAGCCCATGGAGCTGAGTGCGGTATAATACAGACAGTCCTTGGCGACCATCGTGGCGACGCCGAAATAGAGAAGGGATAAGACCACTGCCACGAGCGGCAGGGTAAAGAGAAGCGTCAGAGCAAGCACGCCAAAGGTCTTGGTGGGTTTTTGCGCATCAAGCATGGCGGGCAGGGATGCCGATGACTCGCGAACGGGCTGATAGCTGCCCGGTACCGTTCCGAGCGCGGAAAGTGCCAGATGCTTGATATAGTCGGGTCTTGCGCCGCGAAAGGCAATGGCGGAAAGGGCGGTGTAATCTCCCTTCAGATAAGCGCCGTATTCGGGGGAGGCGTAGAACGAGCTTTTCCATTTGACAAAGTGGGCAAAGCGTACTGCCATCAGGGCGGCGTCGTAATCCTCGCCCTTGCCGCTCGGTGCGTCGACATTTTCGCCGTAGCAACGCGCCATTTCGTTTTTGAGATCGCGATAGGCGCGCTGTCTTGTACTTTCATCAGCAGACAGCCGCGCGAAATCGTCAAGATAGGGAACGATGCTTTCCGCAAGGTCGCGGTAGCAGGATCTCAGGCGTTCGGGCGATTCGATATAGGGAAAATAGCGACAGATCATATCCTTGGGATTGATATAAGGAATGATGTCATAGGGCATAAAGAAAAAGAGCGTTTCGGTCTTATCTAAACAGATCCGCATTTCGAGCGTGGAGGGGGCGGAAGTGAGATCGGAGCGCTGTGGGGTATAGATCAGCGAAAGAAAGAAATCGCCGAAATCAAAGCGGTGCAGATAAGAGGTGATCTCGTTCTCCTTACGGGAGGTGCGCCGTTTTAAGGTATCTTCGGTGACGGAAAGCGGAATCAGGATCTCTTCGCCGAGCGCGGCGAGGGCGTGAAACTCCTGAAGGATCGCCTCCTGTGAAAATTGAGGGATGGGGGTTTTAGACATACTGTCTCCTTTTTCAGCAGTTGGTTACAGATTTTATCTGACAACTCAAAATATTATACCATTGATGGTTTGGAATTGCAAGAGAGTTTTTTTCATTTTTGGGAAGAGTTCAAGGATTTTACGTGAATTTTTGTTGACTTTTTTCGTTTTTATTTGTATAATACCCATATAAACGAAAAAGGACGGACAAAAGAATGCTACAGTTTTTGGGCGATGGCTCGGCTTTCAATCTTTATGATGACAATACCGCCGCGTATATGACGGTGGGGGATGCTCTGATTCTTGTCGACTGCGGGGAACAGATCTGCAACCGCATCATCCGACGGGGACTGCTTGAGGGAGTATCGCGTGTGCATCTTCTGATCACGCATACACATTCCGACCACATCGGTTCGCTTGAGGGCTTTATTTATTATATCACTTATCTGACCGATAAAACACTCAGCGTATATTATCCGCACCCGTCGCGCCTTGATAAAATGATGTATATGCAGGGGCTGGAGAAAAGCTATCACACGAAACCCGTGCCCGATACGATCGAAGGGTTTACCGTTGAGGCGGTGAAGCAAAAGCATATGTTCGGCGCATACGGCTATTTCTTCTATTCTGACAGTGCTTCTTTTTTCTACAGCGGCGATACCTCGGTGATCAACAAGCGCGCGGTTCGGGAGCTGAGAGAGGGAAGGATCGATCGGATCTATCACGAAGTCAGCTTTTCTTCCTCACCCATTCATACACCGATTGCGGATCTGGAGGCTGTTTTTGCGCCTGAGGAGCGAAAGCGGGTGTATCTGATGCACTTTGCCGATAACAACTGCCGCAAGGAATGCCTCTCCCGCGGCTTTTCGATCGTGAACACCAAAGACGAATAAAATAAGAGGACTGTTATGAACGAGAAAAACGTATTTATCAGTTATGGACACGGAAAACACGATGCGGTGGTACAGCGCCTTGCGAAGGATCTTCGCGCGTTCGGGTTTTCGGTCTTTCTGGATGTGGACTATCTGAAAAAGGGCGACTGGGAGGCTGTGATCGACGAGCACATTCTTGCCTCGCGTTATTTTCTGTTTATGGTGTCAGCGCGTTCGGTCTCGCGAGAGGGCTATTGCCTGAACGAGCTTTGCCGCGCGGGTGAAAACAAATCGGAGATCGTGCCCATCCTTCTTGACAATTCGCTTCTGCCGCTCAGTATCAACAAGCATCAGAGACTGTCACTGATCCCCTCTCTTGCGCCCGAAGGCGGTGTGGTCGAGGATGTTTATCATAACTTTTTGCAAAGCCTTGTGGAGATTTTGTCTGGTAGGGCAGAGCTTGGCTTTTCCAGTGGGGAGGACAGACTTCGTGCCGCACTAAAGCCGATCTTTTCCAAGGATCTTACCTACCGTTACTATGCCACCTTCTGCGGCAGACGGGATGTGTTTGCCGAGATCGAGCGCTTTCTGAAGAGTGACCGTAATATTTTCTGGCTTTCGGCACGCGCGGGGACAGGGAAGACTGCCATTTCCAGTATGCTGACCTGGCGCTATCCCGAATCGGTGGGCGCAGCACATTTCTGTAAATTCAACAATTCCGACCGTGTCAATCCCAAGGTCATTATCACCTCGATCGCGTATCAGCTTGCCGAAGTGCTTCAGCCTTATCACGATAAGCTTCTCACGCTGATGGAGCTTGACACGCTGTTTGAAAAAAACGCGACGAGACTGTTTGAATACCTGATCGTAGAGCCTTTGACCGCAATCGACAATGAGAGACCTTTGATGATCATTATCGATGCGCTGGATGAATGCTCGTGGCGGGGCAGTAACGAGATCTGCTCGATCTTGCAACGCACCAAGGATCAGCTTCCCAAATGGCTGAAATTTGTTCTCACGAGCCGCAACGAAAGCGCGATCCGTCGCATTCTTCTGCCGATCGCACACACCTATTCGCTGACGGCAGATAAGACCGAGGACGACCTCAGGGAATATTACCGTATGCAATTTCCCGAAGCGCCCGATGACAAGATCGAACTGCTTCTCACGAAAAGTGAAGGCTCGTTCCTGTATGCGACCGAGATCGTCAAGCAGATCCGCGAGGAGAATCTTTCGCTGGATGACATCAACTTCTTCCCGATCGGTATTTACGGCTTTTTCAATGACTGTTTTTCCCGTCTGTTCAGCACCGAAGCCGAAGGGGCGATCGCCTATGACGAGGTAAAGCCGCTGTTTGAATTTCTTTGTATTGAGCAAGAGCCGACCGAGGTCACGTTTCTTGAGGATTTTCTCGACTGGGACGAATATAAGATCAAACGGATCTTAGCATACATCAACGGTTTGTTCCCGGTTAAGGATAACTGTATTGAGCCGCTGCATAAGTCACTGATCGACTGGCTGACCAGTGACGATGTGGGACAGATCTTTTATATCAGCCGCAAGAACGGCTATAAACGACTGCTTTCGTATATTGAAGAGGTCTATGCCGCAGACAACTATAAAAACAACAAGTATGTTCTGAAATATTTCGGCTCTGTGCTGATCGAGCTGAAAAAATATCAGCGGCTGTTTGAGGTGCTGGGTGACTATACCCTGCAAAAGCGCGTGATCGATTTCTTTGAATTCGATTCGGGGCTTGAAAACTATCTGTCACAGCTTGAGATCCTGCACAAGGAAATGCCCGAGCTTTGTACGGCGCATATGTCCTCTGAGACCTTCATCAAGATCTTCTCGGAAAACCGCCGTCTTTTGTATAATTCCGGTATGTTCTTCAAGCTGAAATCGCTGGGGCTTTCGATCGCGCTTCGCCGCGATACCTGCGATTGGGGTCTTGAGGGCGAGGTCGGTAAGGTCTTTTATTACTATATTGTCGAGGACTTTGCCAAAGCTATCAAGAAAGCAGAATCTCTTCTGATCGGCGAGGCGGACGGCTCGCTTTCG
>JAFTKF010000213.1 GCA_017453405.1 Clostridia bacterium | reverse complement strand
GGTTGTATGGTCGGTCTGAACAAGAAAATATTGCTCGACGGAAACGATCTTTTCGTAGAGTTCAAGGGTGCGTTGACCGAGCAATACGTGCTTCAGCGGTTGATTACCGATCCCGATTTGAATATATACTACTACACCAACGATAACGGTAGCTGCGAGGTTGACTTCCTTGTGGATACGGGCGACACTATTGTTCCTGTCGAGGCGAAGGCAGAAGTAAACCTTCGTGCCAAAAGCCTTAGAACGTATGTTGAAAAATTCTCACCCGATGTTGCAATCAGGACCTCCATGCAGGATTATAAAAAAGAATCCTGGCTCGTTAATCTTCCGCTTTATGCGATTGAAAATTTGAAAAAAGAATCAACTTAACAGGTTCAGGATGAAGATGCCCAAAACAATAAAACCGCCGCCCGATGCCTCGGACAGCGGTTTCTTTATGGAATTGGATCATATGCGCCGAAAGCGCGTGGCAATCAGATGATGCCCTTCTTCTTCAGAAGGAAGACTGTCACACCGCCTGCACCGCCGAGAACGGCAACGCACACGATCACGATCACAGCGACCTTACCACCATTGCCCTTTTCGACAGCGTCTGCGGGATCACCCGTTGCGGGGGTATCGGTAGTTGTAGGTGTTGTGGTGATCGGTGTGCCCTGTGTGGTGGTGGGCGCATCGGTCGTTTCGGGGGTCACATCGGTCGTGGGTGTATCGGTCGTTTCGGTCTTATCGGTTGTATCGGGTGTAGGATCGGGATCGGGTGTGGGATCGGGCGTATTTGCCTTTACAACCGAAACTTCAATATAGTCGATGTTGGGAGCATACGCGCCGTTGACACCGCCGAAGATGATGCTGTTTTCACCCTCTGTAAAGTCAACCTCTACCTCAAACGGCAGAATGCAAGGCGTATCCCAGCCGCCCGTGCCGCCGGCAACGAAGGTATATTCGGTTCCGTTCACCGTCATCATCAAGGGGCGTTCTTCGAAGGTTGCGTAGTAGATGCGGATCTTCGCCTTTCCCGCAAGGGCGCTGTTTACCGTAAAGAATGCCGAACCGTTATTGGCGCCGCCGAGGAAGCTGACATATTTGCCGCCCGAAAGGTTGGCACTGTCTTCCACGATACTGCCGACAAGCTCTGCCGTTTCTGCCTCGTAGATTTCAAATTCCTCTTCTTCCTCTTCCTTTTCAACGCCTGCGCCTGCAACAGCAAAGTTCATTTTTTCGCCGTTATAGGTAAAATCACTGATCGTGATGTCAATACTGTTGTCCGAGCCGCCGCAACCGACATAGAAGCCGATATAGACAGGACCTGTTGCCAGAAGATCGTTCGTCACGGTTTTGGCAAGCGTCCATTCATCGTTGGCTCTTACCTTGTAATATGTCTCGAACTGTCCGCCCTCTTTCACAAGCTTGACATATACGTTACCTGTGGGATTGGCATCGTACCAATAGTCCTCACTGCCTTGTGTCATCTGGGAGATCAGGTTATAGGAATTGTTCTTCGGGAACATCGTGTGGTAACGGCGACCGATCGAAACGTACTGCGAGCAGTTCTGATTGAATACGCCGATAAAACCGCCCTGATAGTTGGCGTTAAGACCGCCCGAGATCTTTGCCGAAATCTCAAAATCGGTATCGGGAGCAAGTGTTCTGAACACATTGTTCTGAATAACACCGTTTTCCGCGGTGATGGTCACCTTGTTCTCACCCGTGATCAGATAGTTCTTGTTGTCCGCAACAACCGTCCAATCGCTTGCGGGGGAATAGTCGGGGGCAGTCACCGTCACATTGATCACTGCCTTGACACTGCTGTCAAAGACCGAGGTAGCAACCACCGTCGTCGAGCCTTCCTTGAGCCCCTTGACGGTAGCACCGGTGGCTCTGACGGTCACTCTTGCCACTGTGGGATCGGCAACCGACCAGACGAGATCGGTGAATTTGGAATCCGCGGGCGCAAAGGCAAGGGTGATATCCTTTGAATGATATGCCTTGACTTCCAGCTGTGAAGGTGTTGCGGTAATACCGGTCAAATTACCCGAGCCGGTGGGAAGGAATTTCACGGCATAGCCGCCGCCTGCCTGTACGGGGACGGAAATATCGCTTGCCACGGTTATATTTTCGACAAGAACCGTTTCAATATTCTGTCTTTCGCCTGCTACCTCGCGATAGATCACCGCCGTGTAGGTCTTGGTGGGATCAAGGAAGGTGGGCTTATAGCTGAAGGTCTTGGCGGAAACACTGATGCCTGCGGCATACCACGTGTTGCCGCTCTTACGGGCAACATTGACTTCACTGCCAACAGCAGCACCGATGACCGACATCGCATCCCAAGTCTTGGGGAAATTGGTGTAATAGCTCACTGCCGCGGGAATGCTGTAATATTCCTCGGGCTTTGAGCCCATCGAGTGAAGACCGTTTTCGATCAGTGTCGAAAGGGCGATCTGGAAGCCCATCGTGGTCTTACCTGTATCACGCGAATACAGCTGTTCGGTCACATCCGCCGAGCCGACAGCGGCACGGAGGAAGGGGATGAGCGTGTACTGCTGAACCGTAATACCGCCCTGCTCCTGACCGCGGATCGCCTCACGGGTGATCACGTTGGGATAGGTACGGATCTCACCCGAGGAAGGGTTCGAGCCGTGTACGTTGACCATCAGCTTATATTTTGCCGCATCGGCATAGATGTCGTCGTGCAGCTTCAGAATTGCCTGCGATTCGTTATAGAAGAAGTCGACCTTGATACCGACGATGCCTGCCTCAGACCATTCCTTGAAGCGTGCTTCACGCTCGGCATCGGTATCCACATCCTGCTTGTCGACCCAGACAAACAGCTTGACACCGCGCTCGGCGGCATAATCGCGGATCTCGGTAAACCAGGGGCGCATACCCTCATAGCGCGTGCCTGCCTTGCCCGCGCCGGGCTGCCAGCCCTCGTCGAGAATGTAATAGGACCAGCCCATATCGGCGGCAAGATCAATGAATTTCTTGTGCACATCGGGATTTTCCTGACCGCCGTAGTAGCTGACCCACGACCAGGAGGAAAGACCGGGAGCGACCCAGCTTTCAAAGTCATACTGTTCATCGGGCGCGGCACTCAGATTTTCAAGCATCGTGTTCATCATAATGTCCTCGGGACTGCCGATGATCACGGTTCTCCAAGGCAAGCTGAAGGGTGCGGATGTCACCACATTCGCAGTCTGTACGGGGTCAAAGATCGTGCGGAACACACCGCCCGCTTCCACCTTCAGAAGCGAGCCGACATAACTGCCGTTACGTTCAGCCTCCATCACAAGACCGTACTTGCCGCCGGTTTCATACAGCATCGGCATCGAAGGACGCGTGCCAAGTGCCAGTGTACCAACGGTTGCACTCTGATAATCGTCTTCATACATAAAGTTGTTACCCGTGCGAGGCATATACCATACCTTCGCATCGGTGGGAAGCACGAAGGATGTCACCTCAGCATTCGGCGCAACCGTCATCGTCTGCGCGTTTGCCGCCGTGATCACATAACGGAAGGCAATACCGTCATCATACGCTCTGGCGATCACATCAAACTGAATATCACCCTTCGTGAAGCGAATGGTCTTTTCGTTAGCGTGATTGAGATACTCACTCTGTTTGCCGCTGATGACACTGTAGGATTCCCTGATCTCGCGCGAGGTCACGGAAACAAAGGTAAGACCCTTGGTAAAGTCACCGAGACTGGTTTTGATACCCATATCGGATGTCTTAACGACCGTCACGCCGTCCTGAACGGCAAAATAGGTGAGACTGCCATCCGACGAAAGATCGATGGCAAGGTGTGTGGTACCGTCGGGAGACGATACGGTGTAATCGGCATCGGGTGCCGCCGCCGAAACGG
Organism: Clostridia bacterium; assembly: GCA_017453405.1. Taxonomy (GTDB): domain Bacteria; phylum Bacillota; class Clostridia; order Oscillospirales; family CAG-272; genus RGIG1993. The sequence goes on along the minus strand of JAFTKF010000213.1, from coordinate 5,419 downwards.
TCAAGCCCGTGAATACCGACGCCAAGGGGAGCGCAAACGTAACCAGCAGCACCGCCGCAAGAAGCAGTGCCGTCGAGTGCTTGATTTGCTTCATAAAAACCTCCAAAATATGTCGTTATTTTCAGTATACCTTACTTATTTTGCTCTGTCAACAAATTTTGGCATAATTTTGCTTTTTTTCTAGCAATTGCTTGACAAATACGAAATAATATGGTATACTGATCCTGCGGACGACCATATCCGCACGGGGAGGCACCCATCATAAAAAACAGCACTAGACACGGTCGGCATACCACAGCCGGCAACAATCGAATACGAAAGGGGATGACACCCATTGCCAAAAACAGTACAAGTTGTCGATGAAGCCGGCAACCGGTATGAAGCGACCTACTTCAAACGAGCCCAAGGGCTTGTCAAAAAAGGACGGGCACGCTTCATAGACGAAACCACCATCTGTCTTGTGTGTCCGCCGAATCAAAATGATTTATTTTCGGAGGATAAAAACATGGAAAACACCATGAAACATACAGACACCATTGAAACCACCGCGCCCCAGACCGAGGAAAACGCATTTCTTTTACCCGAAACCGATGATCCCGAATGTATCCGCTTTACCAATCAGCACAATATCAATTATTGTCTGAAAAAGATCGACGAGCTCAGCAAAGAAACGGAATCGATCGAAACGGCGATCCGTTCCATCGCTTCTCTTGACGTTGGGGTTGGAACCTCAGCCGAAGAACAAGCCGAAGCGATTTCCGACATCGTTCTCAAGCGTGAAGAAACCATTCAGAAAAAGATCGATTTCTATCGCGATATGATCGACCGCTTTCTTCCGCCCAAGAAGGACGAAAAAGCAGAAAACGAGCGCCGCAAGGAATACCTTGATTGGATCAAGTGTATCATTTATGATAACGAATGGGAAATGAGTATCGAAGACCTCGTCAAACTCTACCGCGAATTCCAATAAAACCCCAAGCACCCCTTGCCGCTTTGGCGGCAAGGGGTGTCATGACTTTTATCCCCTTACACTTCAGAACGCCGTCACGTAAAGGTGACGGCGTTTGAAATGTAAGGTTTTTTTAAAATCAGTTCAGCTTCATCTTGCCCGAGGCTTCGAGAAGCTTGATGAAGAGTCCGCCCTGAACGGTACGGTGACGGAAGCCTACCTGACGGGAGGAAACGGTTTCGTACCAGTCGGTCATCGGGCAACGGCTCATCGAGGAATTGTAAGCATCCCACAGGGGTGCTACCATTTCTTCGAAATCGTCACGGTTTTCGGCAAGGGTTGCCGTCCAGACGAGCCAGTCACTCTTGGTATAGCCTGCACGGTTGTCAAGAGGCAGACCGTACTTGTTGATCTTTCTTCTGTACGAAGCAAATTCCGATGCGATCACGCTCTTTGCCATGATCTCCGTGCCGAACAGCTTATCCCAAACGATGTTATACTTCATCGAGAACGAGCCCTCGCGGTCAAAGGCAAGACGGTAGCTGCCGTCGCCGTTTGCGGCGCGTACTGCCCAATCGGCTGCCATTTCCTTAGCTTCGGCAAGATAGTAGTCGTACTTCACATCATCGCCCAGCATCTTGTAAATGATACCAAGACCTGCAATACCCATGATCGCCTTCAGCGAGAGATTACAGTTATGGGCAAGGTGACCTGCAAAGTCATCGGTGCAGAGCTGATTTTCAGGGTCTCTGCCGTTCTTTTCCAGATACTTGACCCACGCTTCGAGAAGATCAAGATTGTCACGGCAGTAGGAAATATCGCCCGAGGCAATGGCTTCGGTTGCCGCCATCACGAGCATATTGCCGCATTCCTCAACAGGCATCTGACCGTCGATATTGTTGTTGGCATACACCTGACCGTTTACGTGAGGATACTGACCGGCATCGTGGGGAGCAAAGTCAAACTTCAGTTCCTTTGCCCATTCGTCCGAGCGGGAATATTTCATAATGGGACGCATCATACCGCGCACCAGCTCGGGGTTATAGAGAAGGAACATCGGAATCGAGGGATAGGAAACGTCAACCGTAGCGGCACAACCGTTCGAATGGCATTCCTTCGAAATGTAGAGAATCGAGCCATCCTCGTCGAGAACCAGCTTGTGAGCGGCAAGCACCTGACGGTAAGCAAGCATCAAAAGCTCGGCATACTTTTCACCGCCCGCCTTGACAGCGTCGATAAAGAGTCTGTCAGAGAAGGCTTCACTCTTCATATAACAAAAATCGTAATCGGCAAATGCCTTGGTGATCTCGTCAAGGATATTCGCATCATTACGGTTCCAATAGCTCTTGAGATGCTTGCCGAAATAGATCATACTTTCGATATCGTCATACGCAAAGGTAAAGAGCGCGCCATTTACGGGATCAAGCGTATTTTCCGCAAAGACGAATGCCATTTCGGGATTGTCACCGTGCGGATATTCTCTGTCGTGATGCTCCTTTTCGAAAGGAACTTCTTCGGAATACGCGCCGATCTTGGCGTTTTCGGTATCGGTAGAGAGATAGAAATAACCCCAGTCAATACGAATATCGTCGCCGCGCTTTTCAAGTACCGGCTGCGAAACCGAGCCGATCTTTGCGGTCTGGATGCTGTCCTGATCGAGCATTTCAATATCCACACCGTCCGTACCGCGCCAATTCAGGCAGATCTGCTCGGAAACGGCGATATTGGCAACCACGCTGTGCTCCTTCTGATCGAGCGAGCGATAGGTCAGCTTCAGATAGCTGACAGGGCGGGTCAGATAGTAATAATCATCAAGAAAGAGGGGGCTTGTGAACAAAGCAGTCAGTTCAATACCGCCTGCCGTAAAGCGATATTCGGTCGACATCGCATTCACATCGAGATAAGTCTGCTTCATTGCGGGAAGTGCGCCCGTACCCATAAAGCGATAGGCAGTACCGTCGATTGTAACCGTGCCGCGCACGGTGTTGGGCTTACCCGTCCAGTGAACGGGTACGTTATCGGTAAGCTTGTTGGCGGCTGACCACACCGAAAAATAGGGGTCAACCGTGATGAGCGGAACGCTCGGCGGTCTCATTCTCATAATAAACTCCATTCTGCCGAAGCTTGTCGGCGTAAAAAAGATAGTATGGGCGGCATAATGCCATAGTTTTCTTTTTAAATTATACCATATCTTCCCTGAAAGTGCAATTCTCGCCATTTGCGTTATTTTCTTATTTCGTTACAATATTATAAGCATTCCGTGATTTTTTAAAAATCAAAATCAAAAGTTTTCGAAAAAGCAGTTGTATTTCAAAAAAATTTATGTTAAAATGAGGGCAAATGGAAAAACCTGAAAAAATATTTCATTACCGGAGGAATACCATGATTCCAAGAAACGAATATCCGCGCCCTCAGCTCGTCCGTGAAAACTGGGTCAATCTCAACGGCACGTGGGATTACACCGAAGACAACGCGATGAACGGCAGAGAGCTTGCCTATTATAAAAAGGACAGCTTTGATCAGAAGATCACCGTTCCCTTCTGCCCCGAAAGCATTCTCTCGGGCATCGGAAACGTAGATTTCAAGCTGTGTGTCTGGTACAGAAAAGACATCACGATTCCCGAAGATTGGGCAGGCAAGCGCGTGATCTTACATTTCGGTGCTGTGGATTATCTTGCCACCGTCTGGGTCAACGGCGAATATGTCGGCGAGCACCGCGGCGGCTACACCCCCTTCTCTTTTGATATCACCGATCATCTGAAGGCATCGGGCAACTACATCACCCTTTCGGCATACGACGATACCCGCTCGGGACATCAGCCCGTCGGTAAGCAGTGTCAGGGCTATTATTCGGCAGGCTGCTCCTATACCCGTACCACCGGCATCTGGCAGACCGTATGGATGGAAGCAGTCGCCCCTGAGCACATCGCCTCGCTGAAGATCAAAACCACCGTTTCCGCTCCCCGCGCCGATGTCACCGTCAAGCTTTCGCGCCATACGGCAGGTGTCACGCTCACGGCAAAGGCGTTTTATGACGGTAAGCCGATGGGCGAGGCGGTTGCTGTTGCCAACGGTATGACAACCACTCTTTCGATTCCGCTTGCCGAAGCACACCTCTGGGAGGTCGGTTGCGGCAGACTGTACGACCTTGAACTGACCCTCAGCGAAAACGGCACGGTCAAGGATCAGGTCACATCCTATTTCGGTCTTCGTGAGATTGCCCTCACCGACCGCAAATTCCTTTTGAACGGCAAGAGTGTCTTCGGCAGATGGGTGCTCGATCAGGGCTTCTATCCCGACGGCATCTATACCGCGCCCAGCGATGAGGCAATGAAAAACGATATCCTGTATTCGATGCAGCTTGGCTTCAACGGCGCAAGACTCCACCAGAAGATCTTCGAGCCTCGCTTCCTCTACTGGGCAGACAAGCTCGGTTATCTCGTCTGGGGCGAGCACGGCAACTGGGGCGTTCGCATCAACGAATTTGAAGAGCTTGCCAATTTCCTGCCCGAATGGATGGAATCGGTAGAGCGCGACTATTCGCACCCCTCCATTGTCGGTTGGTGTCCCTTCAATGAGACTTGGGACAATAACGGTCACCGTCAGGACGATCGGATCCTGAAGATCGTTTACGATATGACCAAGGCGGCTGACGATACCCGTCCCGTCATCGACACCAGCGGTAACTTCCATGTCGACACCGATATCTTCGATATTCACGAATACGATCAGAATCCCATCACCTTCCGCGAAAAGCTCGCAAACGGTATTTTCGTCACCTTCCGCGACCGCCAGCGCTATGGGGGTCAGTCCTTCTTCGTGTCGGAATACGGCGGCATCAAGTGGAGCGAAAAGGAGGGCGGCTGGGGCTATGGCGATGCCCCCAAGACCGAAGAGGAATTCATTGCGCGCTACAAAGCCCTCACCGAGACCCTTCTTGACAATCCCGAATGCTGTGCCTTCTGCTATACCCAGCTTTACGATGTCGAGCAGGAACAAAACGGTCTTCTGACCTATGAAAGACAGTTCAAGTTCGATCCTGCCATCTTCTACGAGATCAATACCAAAAAAGCCGCGATCGAAGACTGATCGCCCTCTGCCCTTCAGACAAAGCACAAAACTGCCGTTCCTATGAGAGCGGCAGTTTTTTTGTATAGTCCTTCCTTTTTTTCACATACTAACCAAAAACGAAAGGACTCCTTTATGAAAGAAACCAACAAAACTCAGCTTGTATATCGCCTGCCGCGCATTTTGTTCTTTACCCTGCTCAGTTTATTTATTTACACCGTTTTCGTATTTCTCTATACGGTTGCCGATGCCGTGATGTATTCTCTCTTTGCGGTTCTGTTTTTTTCGCTTTCCCTCTCCTTGACGCTGTTTGCCCCCGATAAGGGCGACGGACTTTCTGCCGAGGGCTTTTCCAAGAAAAAGCGCACCGTTACGGTCACCGCCCCTTTATCAGGCAAGGTC
>JAFTKF010000212.1 GCA_017453405.1 Clostridia bacterium | reverse complement strand
GGTCTTTTCGATAACGGGTTCGAGATCGAGATCGCCAACAGAACCAACGGGAACGATGGTAACAATGGTATCGGTAGCATCCTTCCAACCGATGAAGCTATAGCCGGGCTTTACTTCGGGAGTAGGAAGAGCGAAGGTAGGAGTTTCGATGGTGTATTCCTTGGGGAAGGTAGCGTAGTCGGTAACGATCTGTTCCGATTCGCCGTAGTTGATCTTGTAGGTAACAATGTCATACTGAGCATATACGATGATATTGCCCGTAGTACCCTTCTTGATACCGGTGATGGGCTGATCGTCCGAGCTGGGAATAGCGGAGTTGTACCAACCCTTGAAGGTGTAGCCAAGCTTCGAAACGGTGTCGAAGTCGAATTCGTCTTCTACCGTGTAGTCGTGCTTGAGGGTGTTTTCATCAAAGCCTTCGATATAGGTTACATAGGTAATCTGATAAATGATTGCTTCGAAGTGAGGATATACAGTAACATCTTCGAAAGTGGTGCTGCACTTGATTTCGGTTACTGCTTCGCCTGCGCCGTTGGGCTCGGTATACCAGCCGAGGAACTGATAGCCGGCTTTTGTGGGAGCGCCGAGCTTGATGTTGGGCTTATCAACCGTAAAGGTTGCGGGGTTGTTGGGGTTATTGGTGTAGCCTTCGCCGCCATAGTTGATGTTATAAACCTTAGCTTCAAACTTACCAACAACTTCGAGGTCATAAAGGTGAGTCTTGGTGTTGACATAGCTGATCGCCTGCTCAACGCCGTTTTCCTTTACGAACCAACCCTTGAATTCGTAACCCTGAGCATAGGCATCAGAGAGAACGATGGTGTCGGTTTCAACCGTATAGGTGGTGATGTTGGTGTGCGAAGCACCTGCGGGAACGGTATACTTGATGGTGTATACGGTGGGATATACGCAATTGACAGCTGCTGCGTTTGCAGTGGAAGCTACGTCCTTAACGCTGTAACCGTAAACCAGCCAGTTCGAGGGATCGAACGAGGTCCAAGTACCCTTGGTTGCGTCGTCAGTACCGCTGATGGTAACAACGGGAGTGGTCTTGCCTTCGCCGGTCACGAGAAGACCGTCAGCAACATATGTACCCGCAGTGATCTTGATGGTACCGCCGAAGTTATCGAACAGGGTTGCAGTGGGAGCAACGATTGCGCCGCCGCCAACCGAGTCTTTAACGGTGAGAGTGCCGGGGAGTGCAACGCCTTCCTGGAGGAAGAGGCCGCCGGTCACGCCCGAAAGGATCTTATGACCGTTGAGGTCGATGGTTACGTTTGCACCAACCTTAAATACTTCTACATCGGTCTCGGTTCCGATGTCTGCTTTGAGAACTACAGTTGCGCCATCTTCTACGAGAGCTGCCTTGAATTCGTCAAGCGTGCTGACTTCAGCTGCGCTGGAGGTGAAGACAAAAGCGGTCATAGCAATGACGACCAGTGCTACAAGCACAGCACTGATTTTAAATGCTTTCTTCATGAAAAAACTTCTCCTTTTTCACATTTTTCGTTAGCCAATGGTTGCCACAAATCAAACCAATTCGGGGAAACTATAAAAGCCTATATTATTTATACACTATTTTTGCGGATTTGTCAAGTATCTTTTCCCATTTTTAGATAAAAAAGTAGGAAAAATCCCTTCCAAAATCCGGCAGGAAAACCAGAGTCTTCCAAACCGTTTGATGTGGCTGATTTTTACGGTGTCAGCGACACCGAATATACAAAGCCGCTCTTCCGCCTGCGGGCAGCTGCCGCATAACAGCGCTGTGCCGCGTCGGAAAAGGCTGTGTAAATTCATGGAAAATCCGCCGCCCGGAAGACGGCATATACCGATCTTGCCCATGGATCTCCCTTGGTTCGATGAGCAATATTTGACATCGATTTGAGCAGGAAACACCACCAAAAAATGGCAAAATCCAAGTAAACCCTACCGCAAAAATGCGGTATGGCTCACTTTTTTACAAATTATTCGCTGACTTCTTCGGTGTCAACGGGCTCTTCAACGGTCTCTTCGGGAACGAGAAGAGCGCGGATCGAAAGGCTGACCTTCTTCTTTTCGGTGTCGATACCGATGATCTTGGCATCAACCGTCTGACCGATGGTAAGGTGATCTGCAGGATTTGCGATCTTCTTATCAGCGATCTGAGAAATATGGATCAGACCGTCAACATCGGACACGATTTCAGCAAATGCGCCGAAGGGTGTGAGTCCGACGATGGTCACCTTGGCAACGTCACCTTCCTTATAGGTGTTGGTGAAGATGTTCCAGGGATTGGTTTCCTCGGTCTTGCAGCCGAGAGAGATTCTCTTCTTTTCCTTGTCAAAGCTCTTGACGAATACCGTGAGCTTGTCGCCAACCGAGACAACCTCAGCAGGATTCTTGATTCTCGACCAGGAGAGCTCGGAAACGTGAACCATACCGTCAACGCCGCCGAGATCTACGAACGCGCCGTAAGAGGTCATGCTCTTAACCGTGCCTTCGAACTTCTGACCTTCTTCGATGTTTGCCCAGAAAGCTTCCTGCGCTTCTTTGCGCTTCTGCTTCAGTACGGTCTTGATGGAACCGACCGCACGGTTCTTCTGTTCATCGATATCGATGATGGTGAACTGCTGAACAGTACCGACAAGGGTCGAGCAATCGCCGTCCTTGGCAATGCCTGTCTGGGATGCGGGAATAAAGACCTTGGTGAAGCCAACAGTAACGATCACGCCACCCTTAACGGCATCGGTGATCTTGCCTTCAAGGACAGTGCCTTCGGTGTGTGCCGCCATGATTTTCTTCCACTCGGACATTCTTTCGATTTTCTTTCTGGAAAGACCGACAACGCCTTCGACGTCGCTCACTCTTACCACGAATGCTTCAATCTCGTCGCCAACCTTGAATGCAGGCTTACCGGTTTCGGGGTCGATCGGCATTTCTTCAGCACTGAGTACACCGGTACCCTTCGTGGAAAGGTCCACGTGGATCTCGGTGGTGTTGATCGAAGTGATAACACCCGTTACAATATCTCCTGTATTTAAAGTTTTAAGAGAGCTTTCAAGCAATTCTGCGAAATTTTCTTCTTCTCGGATTTCTTTGATTTCGCTCATTTTTTGTTTTACCTCCTCAATTATATACCTCGGTGTCGATGCACCTGCGGTTATTCCAATTATCTGACAGTGCGAAAAATCGCCCGAAAGCTCCTCGACACCCTCACACAAGATGGCATTCGGATTTTCGCGCTTAACCGTCTCATAGAGACTGCGTGTGTTCGCACTGTTACGCCCACCGACCACGATCACACAGTCGCATGCGCGGGCAAGAGCTACAGCTTCACTCTGCCTATTTTCAGTCACACTGCATATTGTATCAAAAATTTTTGCATTTGTACAGTACTTTTTGAAAAAAAGTTCAATTTTTTTCCACAAATTTATCTGTTTGGTGGTCTGTGTCACCAGAACAAGCGGGGTATCGGGCATAATTTGCCCCGATCGGAGTAAATTTTCGCAGTCTTCAAGGCTTCTGACCGTGTACACAGCACCCTTGGCATAGCTGACGATGCCCTTGACCTCGGGATGCTCACTGTCACCCAGAACGACAAGCACCGTGTTTTCATCGGTCTCTTCCTGCGCGTGTCGGTGGATCTTTGCAACGAACGGACAGGTCATATCGTGCAGACGGAAAAAAGGATTCTCTTCCTCCACCCGTTTCAGCGCATCATACAGCTGTCGCTCCACGCCGTGCGCACGCAGTACGATATGCACCGATGCCTCAGGGGTAGCGCTGCCGGCAAGCGGCAGGGCTTCGTCTTCGGCAATTGCCGTAACGCCGCGCCTTGCAAAATCCTCAACCACGCGAGGGTTGTGGATCAGATTGCCGACGGTATACACGCGCTCGGTTGGCTTTTTCTCTGAAACCAGACGGTCGAGATATTCCACCGCCCGCTTTACACCGAAGCAAAAGCCGGCAAGAGAAGCAACCTTTACCGTCATACAAGTCCGATGCGGGGCGCAATGATCGCCATTGCCGCCTCTACGGTTTCGTCAAAGGTAAGCAAAGAGTTATCAAGATGCACGGCATCCTCTGCGGGAACGGCGGGCGCGATCTCTCTTGTGGCATCTTGTCTGTCTCGTGCGATCATATCGGCGAGAACATCCTCATAGCTTGCCTCGATGCCCTTTTCCTTCAGCTCCTTCACGCGGCGCATGGCACGCGTTTCAAAGGAAGAAACGAGAAAGATCTTGACCTGCGCTTTGGGCAGGATCACCGTGCCGATATCGCGGCCGTCCATAATAACCGAATTCTTTTCGGCAATATTCCGCTGAGTATCCAAAAGAAAGGTGCGTACTGCCGGAATTTTTGACACATTCGAAGCGTGCATCGATGCTTCAGGCGTGCGGATCTTATCCCCCACGCTTTCGCCGTTCAGGATCACGGTCTGCGTGCCGTCTTCGTATGCCAGCGACAGCGTGATCTCGCCGAGCAGGGCTGTGACCTCGTCGGCATTTTGGGTATTCGCACCGTGACTTGCGGCATAATAGCCGATGGTACGGTAGAGCGCACCCGTGTCAACATAAATAAAACCAAGTCTCTTTGCCAGTGCCTTGGCAAGCGAGCTTTTGCCGGCACCCGAAGGGCCGTCGATTGCGATCTGATACATCATAACTGAACTCCTCTTTAGATTACAGAGATTACAGCGCTTGCAGTCTCGTATTTTCCCATTTACCAAGCGATCCCCAAAGCACCCTCTGCCGCAAGACGGGCAGTGGAAAACGCGATCTGCAGATTGAAGCCGCCGGTATAGGCATCGACATCGATGACCTCACCCGCAAAGAACAGCCCCGGGCAAAGCTTCGATTCCATCGTTTTGGGGTCAATCTCCTTGACCTCCACGCCTCCCGAGGTCACGATCGCTTCCTCCAAGGGTCGCGTGCGTCTGACGGTCAGGGTAAAATGTTTTAAAAGCGTGATCAGGCGTTTTCTTTCTTCCTTGGTGATCTCGTTGACCTTTTTAAAGGGCGGGATTCCCGAAAGCGAAACGAAGGGAGCAATCAGCTTCTGGGGCAGAAGATCGTGAAGACTGTTGTCAAAATTGCGGTTGTGATACTTCGAAAAGTCCGAAAGCAGGCGACGGTCAAGCATCGCCTCATCCAGCGCGGGCTTCAAGTCGATCGCCACGGTATATTTTTCTTTGCCGATATGTTTGAGGTGCGCCGACATCGACAGAACGGTAGGACCCGTAATGCCAAAATGCGTAAACATCAATTCACCGAAATCGTCATAGACGGTTTTACCCTTTTCGTCAAAAACTCTGACGCCGACATTGCGCAGGGAAAGTCCCTGAAGAGCGCGGCAGATCGCTTCCTCGCATTCCAGCGGAACAAGCGAAGGGGTAAGTGGCGTTACGGTGTGACCGAATGCCCTCGCGAACTGATACCCGTCTCCCGTAGAGCCTGTTTTCTGATAGCTTTTGCCGCCGGTCGCCACGATCACGGCATCAAAGGGCACGCGGCGCTCCTCGGTGATCACCGAAAAACCATCGTTTTGCTTCTCGATGGCTTTGACACGGGCATAGACGGTCCGAACACCCTCTTCTGTAAGATACGTGCGCAGTGCCATCACGATGTCCGCGCTTTTATCGGAAACGGGAAACACGCGATTGCCGCGTTCCACCTTCAGCGGAACACCGCGGGATTCAAAAAACGCCATCGTATCCTCGGGAGAAAAGCGGCTGAGTGCCGTATACAGAAATCGGGGATTCCGCATAACATTATGTATAAAGGAAGGAATATCGCAAGCATTGGTTACGTTACAGCGCCCTTTACCGGTAATGAGAAGCTTGGCACCCGTTTTGCGATTGCGCTCATATAAAACGACAGAGGCGCCGAGACTTGCAAGATATCCTGCCGCCATCATTCCTGCCGCTCCGCCGCCAATGACGGCAATTCGTTTTGCTTCGGTCACGAGAGTGCATCCTTTCCCATTTTGAATTATCCTATATATTATAGTAATATTTTTCACTTTTGTCAAGGGCATCGCAACCCGTTTCAAAAAAATTTACAAACTGTCTTTTCTTTTTTTAAAATCTGTGCTATACTTTCCTTGAATAAGCCCTCCCTTTTTTCCATATACTGTTGCTACTGTCGGATTGAGGAGGGATACCGTGACAAGACGACGTGACAAGGTCATTTTCGTTCTGTGCTTTGCGGGCTACTGTCTCGCCGTTCTGTTCGCTTTGCGTCTTCTCTTTCCTTTTTTTGCCGCCCTTGCCACCGTCGCATTGCTCTCGCCCCTCGTCCGCCGTCTGAAGGCACACACCCGTCTTTCCCTTGCCGCGCTCAGGCTCTTTTTGCTCTCTTCCTTTCTCCTTTTTCTTTTTGCCGCCTCGGGGACACTGATTCTTCGCTTGGCGCGTGAAGCCGAGGGCTTCTTTACCAGTGTATTTGACACTGTGTCCTCTCTCTTCACTCGCTTGGTCGCGCTTTGGGAAAGGCTGAAGGAGACCTTTTCTCTTGACAGTTTTCTGTCTGCCGAGGAATTGTCCGACATTCTCTCCGCAATGCTGACCCGTATGACCGAAACGCTGTCCTCCCGCGTGGGGACGGGTGTTGCCGCCTTTTTCAAGGCACTGCCTTCGGTTTTTTTGTCACTTCTTCTCTATCTGTTTTCGCTTTTTTATATTGCCCTTGATTATCCGCGTGTCAAGCGCGTGCTTGCCTGTTTTCTGCCTTCTGCCTTTCAGCCGCTCGTATCGCGTATCCGCGAAGAGCTCGGCTTGATCGTTCGCCACACACTGAAGGCGTACGGCATTCTGTTCCTCATCACCTTTTCGCTTCTTGGGATCGCATTTATGCTGATGCGTATCGACTATCCCTTCTGGTGGGCGCTCTTCATCGCACTGCTGGATGCACTCCCTGCCATCGGGATCGGGCTTGTTCTTGTTCCGTGGGGCATCGGGCTTTTGCTTGCGGAAAACACAGCGCTCGGCATCGGGATGCTGCTTTTGTATCTGGCACTGACCCTCTTCCGTCAATTGCTTGAGCCGCGTGTTCTCGGGCGTGAGCTTGGCGTCAGTCCGCTGTTATCCCTTCTCACGCTCTATCTTTCTCTGAAGCTGTTCGGAGGTGTGGGCCTGTTTCTCTCCCCACTGTTTTCGGTTGTATTCAGCCGTTTGTTTACCCGACTGGTATCGTCAAAAAATGAAAGGAAGTCATCGCCGTGAAACTGCGCTTATTTCTCATTTTTCTCTTAATTCTAACCCTATTCGCGCCCGTTGGTTGCGCCCAAGAAGACAGTTCGGTCATTCTTTTGCCGTATTCGCAACCCTCAGTTGACAAAAAGGCGATCACCGTCAATATTTCCTCGCTTGTGATCCATCGTAGTGAAGTCTGCCACCATATCGCAAACACAGACGAGGACAATCTCCGTTATGTGGAGGATACCTCAGATGCCATCAACGCCCTTCTTGATATGGGCTACCGTTTTTGCTCCTCCTGTGAGGACTCAAAAACGTAATGACCATTCCTCTCATAAGACCTCAAACAGCCGCTATGGATGCTCCATAGCGGCTGTTTGAGGTAAACGTAAGTTTCAGCAATCATCAAAGGGGGTAAGCAGTCTCAGCAGTGCCTCCTTCGCTTCCAGAGGACAGCTTTCGATCGCCTTCGCGTAACAGTATTTTGCCTTCTCATAATCGACACAGTCCCAAACGGCAAATTCATATCCGTAGCCGAGGTTATAATAGGCAGGACCGAATCCGCTTTGCGCGGCGCGGGTATACAGCGACTTTGCTTTTTCCCTATTCTTCTTCACGCCGTAGCCCTTTTCATAACAGTAGCCCAACGCATTCAGCGCCTCCGGAGACGGCTCTTCTCTCTTACAGTCCGTTTCCAGAAAGTCTATGGCTTTTTCGACATTCATCGGAAGTCCGTATCCTCTTCCGTAAAGACAGGCTGTACGGTAATATGCCTTCTGATAGCCGTGACTCTGCCGATAATACTCCAAAGCGCGGCGACCGTTTGGATGTACACCCTGCCCGAAAAAATACATTTCGCCGAGCGCATACGCCGCCTTTTCAAGCTTTCCTGTCGCGGCTTTTCGGAAATAGCGCTGTGCCATCTCATACGACTGTTCTACATATTCGCCGTTTTGGTAAGCAATCCCGAGGCGGTACATTCCCTCCTTGCTTCCTCTGTCGGCGGCGAGGGTCAGCCAGTAGATCGCTTGTGTTTCGTCTTTTTCAAAGACAGTTCCGTCAAGTAGCGCTTCCGCCAGCATCAGCATCCGTTCAGACGAGCCGTCAGCGGCGGCACGTAACAGTACCTCATACGCCCGATCGCGGTCAAACAGCGTACTGCCCCGTTCGGCATACAGCTCATATGCCTTCAGTGCCGCATCATCATCCCCGTTTCTTGCTCCACGGGCAAAATAGGAAAGCGCCTTTTCCTTTTGATGGATATGAAGATAATAACAACCGAGATGATAAAAAGCAAGCGACATATTCTTTTCGGAGGCGCGTTCCCCGTAGAAGAGCATCTTTTCAGCACTTTCACGGGCGGCATCCTGCTCCTCCCGGCTTTCGCGGGAACGCAGCCTCACGTAATCGTTACGATGATACAGCATCAAGGCAAGATCTGCCTCAGCACAGCCGTCACGCGATGATGTTTCCCACCAATACAGTCCCTCTTCTCCCCGCGGAAGCGAATAGCCCTTATAGCAAGCAAGCGAGCCCAGCATATTGCAGGCATCGTGATAGCCCTTTAAGGCAAGCGGTCGCGCGATCTCGTAGGCATTGGAAAGCTTGTCCTCCACATAATGCTCCCACGCGCGCATCATCAGCTTCTCTTCCTCGGTCTTCTCGGGCAAACGGCAGCGATCCAGCACCGAAAGCGTTGCAAGCACCTGAGCGGCTTTCGTTCCCTCGGGCAAGCGGTAAAGCGGCAGATGCTCGGCATCGGCAAGAAGATACAGCATTCCGCTTGTCAGGGAGATCTCCTCCAAAAAAAGCAGAACGATCGGAATATCGGCAAGGGTGGCACAGGTCAGCATTCGGCAAAGATGAGACGATGACAGAAATGCCTCGGTGATCACGGCAACACAAACGGTCGAGCGCTTGATATGCGTCTCCATATACGGACACCACGGAATCCTTGCTTCTATACCGATGTCGTACCACATACGGTAGCCCGCTTCCTCGAGATCCTTGCGAAGGTACTTGATCTTATCGGTGTCCCGATTGGCATAAAGAAACACACCGTAAGGACTGCCGTCTTCATAGATCCACGCGTAATCTCTCATACGTATAACCATAGCTTTCTTTGCGAAAGCTTCCTTTCTTACGGAATTCGGATCGATCTTTAAACATCTTCCAAGCTCTTTAATGCCTGCCAACGCGCATCCTCGGATAAATCCCGATACAGCGTTTCGGCGTGAAGATAGTCATCAAAATCGAATCTGATTTTGCCAAGGCGCATCGTCAGAAGGGGTGACGGCAATGCTTCTTTGGCATATACGGCGATCTTTTCCTTTTTCAGCCGATAGCTCGCCGCCACATCACGGCGAAATGCCGAAGAAGCCTCGGCATTCTTTCCGACCAGCGCAAGAACATACGCGGCATTTTCCAAGTGTTCGGCAATCGCGTACACCTCATCGGGATCGGGGGGTGAGGACATACACCCATCTGCCCGATACATACGGAATTTCTCATGATGCAAATAGCTGAGAAGCTCTGAAAATTCCGAAAGATCCTCCTCGGCGCAGGCAATGTAGAAATACGGCTTACTACCCGTGTAATTGTCAAAGCCCTTTTTGGGGGAAGAGTCGGCAGGTGCTTCTTCCTCATCCTCCGAAGCATCCTCCTCCAAAAACTCGGAAAGCTCGTCTATGGGCGTTGGACGTTCATAGCCGCCCTCCTCATGCCATTTCCGATACAGCGGGCAGTCGACAGGAAACAATTCCCGTGTCTGCCAAAGCTTGATCACTTCTTCCACGCTATTCGTCAGAAGATTCTGTTCGTTCTTGAAAACAATGGCAGGGGCATTGACCTGAAACAACTTGACGATCCGCGCGATCCGCTTGCAAAGACGGAGATATGCCTGCCGCAGGGGATCACTTACAAATTCCTTGTAAGGAAGTGTCAAAGCCTTCGCCGTTTCTTCATCGATCGGAATGGCACTGACAGAAAATGTTGCCGTGTCCGCCGATTGCAGAATATCGATCGCGGCAAGCGTTTCCTGACAGCGCGGAAAGATCCCCGTCATATGCTTGCGCTGAAGATCGATCCGTCTTGCCTTGATATCGGTAACCGCTAAAATGTGATCGAGCGCATCGGCACGGTACAGTCCGTCACCGAGCGAGTCGCGGGTCAGGCGCATATGCAGATAGGGGATATGCAGAGGCGTATACACGGGTTTTGTCGATGTACCCTCGTGCTTTTCCTCGAAATACCGTTTTTTGTGCTGAGCATTTTCCTGCGCCATCACCGAAGCGGAAAGCTCGTTGTCCGTCAGCATACGGTATCCGCGGCAAAGCTCTGCGAAAGCGTCGGCAGGAATATCCAGTACCTTCGGCAGCACCGATCTTGTGCGGAATACCCACGGAAGCACCACCCGACAGGGCAAGGTAAGACAGTAGCGTTGTCCCTTTTCATAGGAAAAGAGCGGCAAAGCATCCTCGTTCGGATCGCTGAGAAAATACCGTTCAAAATAGCAGAAAAGATCGATCGCACCCTTGGTATAGTCCAACAAATGTGCCATACTGATACCTCCTTCATAAGCTATCTTCATTATAGCATATGTTTTTCGTTTTGCAAGAGAAAACTCCCCAAAAAAGACTTTTGAGGAGTTTTCTTTGCCGTCAGAGCGTACCGCTGACCGTCAGAAGTGCCACACCGGGCGTCACACGGTAACTGCCGTCGGGATTCTGTTCATATGTTGCGGCAGGAACCGTCACAACACCCGAAACTGTCAGAAATTCACCCGTGGTTTCATTATAGGTGTAGCCCTCGCCTTCGGTCAGTGTCTCGCCGTCAAGCGTGACCGCGATCTGTGAAAGAATGGGGTCAAACGTATCACGGATCACAATATCGTCGGTGGCTACCGCATCAGCATTGCCGCGGTTTTCAATGAGGAAGCTATAGGTGATCCTGCCGTCCTCGCCCACGTTCTGCGGTGTCAGGGATTTGGTGATACTCAGGCGCGGACCGCCTGCCGCTGTCACGGTTTCACTCGCACTTCCCGGCTCGGTCAGCGCGGCAGTTGCCGTCACGGTGTTGGTGATCGTCGCACCCTCGTCCAAGGGGGCAAACGCACTCACAAGCGTTTCATAAACAAGAAGGGCGTTCGCGCCGGCAGGCAGGGATAAGCCCTCTACGGTAAAGGGCGGACCTTGGGTCACGGTGGGGTCAGCTTGTAATTCGCCGTTGATATAATACGCGATACTTCCCTCGTTAAACGCAAGCGGATACACGGTATTTCCTTCAAATACATAGCCGCCGAGGTCATCGGTCAGGGTAATGCCCGAAAGAGCCGTCACCCCGGTATTTTTCAGCGAGATCAGATACACGATCCGTGATGTCTCGTCATACGTGGCATTCAGAGCGTGCTTTTCCAGTGTCAGCGTTTCATTTACTGTACCCGTAACGGTGTTGGATACCAGCGTTCCTCCGCTGTAGGTCAAGGTTGCGCGGTTGGTAAAAGTAGCAATAACGATCACATCTCCTTTTTGTTTTGGGGTCTTTTCGCCCTCTTGAAGCAGTATATGCACTGAGTCCGTCGGGTGTGCGCGGTGCTTGACTTTTGGAAAAAGAATTGGTATAATAGAAAAGAAAAAATCCGACTGTCGGGTAATCGCGTGGATCTTGCTGTTTCACGCGGGTTTTGCGCCT
>JAFTKF010000211.1 GCA_017453405.1 Clostridia bacterium | reverse complement strand
TCAATGTCCAGCGGCTGACCGATCACGCCGGTGGAAGCCACTACTACGTCCTCAGCCGGAATGTACAGCGCATCACCCAGCAGGGCACTCATCTGCTCTGCCACTTCGATGCCGTTGGCATTGCAGGTATTGGCATTGCCGCTGTTGCAGATCACCGCTCTTGCCTTACCGTCGGCAATGTGCGCCTTGGTTACCGTCAGGGGCGCACCCTTGACAAGATTGGTGGTATACACGGCGGCGCAGGAGGCTTCCTTTTCCGAAACGATCAGCGAAAGATCACGCTTGGTGCGATTCTTGCGGATACCGGCGTGTACGCCGTTTGCTGTAAATCCCTTGGCGGCAGTAACGCCGCCCTCTATCAATGTGAAAGTTGTCATACTCAAATTATCGCTTTCGCCTTGCGAAAGCTTCCTTTCTTGCGGAATTGGGGCTGGTTTTGCAAGGCAAAATCACCACCGTTCAGGTGGTGAAAGCCACAAAACGCGTTTGAAAGATTTCTCTTTCAAACTTTATTCCTTTATAATACCAGTCCCTCGGTCTCGTCGCAGGCGAGAACGAGATTCATATTCTGTATGGCAGCACCCGAAGCGCCCTTGCCGAGATTATCAAAGCGCGACACCAGCAAAATGCGCTCTTCATTGCCATAAACCGAAACGGTCATAGCGTCATTGCCCGACATTGCCGATGCCGACAAAAAGCCGTTTTCATCGTTGTTTTCGGCAAAACGCACCACATCGCCCGTATACGTGCTTCGATAGATCGCTTCGATTTCGATCATCGCTTCCTTTTTCGAGCAGTTGAGATCTCTGGTAAAGAGGGGGACTGTGACCTCCATACCGCTGTAATAGGGGGCAACGATGGGGGAAAAGACGGGATAGATCATAAGTCCCGACTGCATCTGCATTTCGGGCAAATGCTTATGCATCTGCTTGATGCCGTACTGTCTCGGTGCGTCGAGAAGGCTATTACGGTCGGCGCTTTCATATTCGGCGATCATCGCCTTGCCGCCCCCCGAATAGCCTGTCAGCGAAAAGGCAGTCAGTGCCGCCGACGGGGCAAGAAGTCCTGCCGAAACCAGCGGTGCAATCAGTGCCACAAAGCCGCTCGCGTGACAGCCGGGGTTGGCGATCCGCTTGGAGGACGCCACCTTATCTCTTCCGACAAGCTCGGGAAAGCCGTAGGTCCAGTGTGCATCACAGCGGTGTGCCGTCGAGGTGTCGATCACCACCGTGCGGTCGTTTTCAATCAGCGAGACCGCCTCGATCGCCGCCGCATCGGGCAGGCACAAAAAGGCGATATCCGCCCGATTCAGGGCATCCTTTCTCGCTTGTGTATCCTTTCTCAGCGCATCGGGCAGTGTGAGTAAGGTAATGTCACGCCGCGCTGAAAGCCTTTCGACGATCCTGAGTCCGGTTGTACCCGCACCGCCGTCAATAAATACTGTTTTCATCTTACTTCAAAAACTCCTTCATTGCCGCAATCTGGCTTTCTACCGAAGCCTTGCCCGTGCCGCCCTCGGAAATGCGCTTGTTCACGCAGGTTTCAAGGGCGATCTCTTCATAAATATCATCATCGATCAGATCGCACGCCGCGCGGTACTCTTCAAGCGGGATCTCCTCAAGCACGCGATTCGTTTCGATACAGTTTGCCACCAGCGTGCCCGAGATCTTGTATGCCGTGCGGAAGGCAAGTCCCTTTTTCACAAGGTAATCGGCAAGGTCGGTGGCATTGATAAAGCCCTTTTGCGCCGCACGCTTCATATTGTCGCGGTTGGCTTCCATCGAGGAAAGCATCGGTGCCGCCACCGAAAGGCAGAGCTTGACGGTATCAAGCGCATCAAAGATCGCCTCTTTGTCTTCCTGCATATCCTTGTTATAAGCAAGCGGAAGCCCCTTCAGGGTGGTGAGCAGTGCCATAAGGTCGCCGTATACACGACCCGTCTTGCCGCGGATCAATTCCGCCATATCAGGGTTTTTCTTTTGCGGCATAATGGACGAGCCGGTGGTAAAGTCCTTGGAAAGCGAAATAAACTTGAATTCCCAGCTTGCCCAGAGGATCACTTCCTCCGAAAGACGGGAAAGATGCATCATCAAAATCGCAAACGCCGACAAAATCTCCAGCGCAAAGTCGCGGTCGGATACGCCGTCCAGCGAATTGCCCATTACCGAATCAAAGCCGAGAAGCGACGCTTCATAACGGCGGTCGGTATCGTAAGTCGTGCCTGCCAGCGCACAGCATCCGATGGGGGAGGCGTTCATACGGCGAGCGGCATCCGTAAGGCGTTCACAGTCGCGCTTCAGCATCGCGCAGTATGCCAGAAGATGGTGGGCAAACACGATGGGCTGTGCGCGCTGCAGGTGCGTATAGCCCGGCATAATGGCATCCCGATTGTCTTCTGCCTGCGACAAAAGCGCCCGCATCACCTCTTTGACAAGACCGATGACAGTCGTGACCTCCTCGCGCAGGTAAAGGCGAAGATCCAGTGCCACCTGATCGTTACGGCTTCTTGCCGTGTGAAGCTTTTTCCCAACCTCACCGATCCGCTCGGTCAGGGTGCTTTCCACAAACATATGAATGTCCTCTGCCGTCATATCGAAGGACAGCTTTCCCGAAGTCAGATCGTCGAGAATGCCCGCAAGTCCGTCGGTTAGCATCGCCGCCTCTTCCTTGGTGATAATGCCCTGCTTTGCCAGCATCGAGGCGTGTGCCATACTGCCTTCAATATCCTGCTTGAACATTCTGGAATCGAATGCGATCGACGAGTTAAAATCGTCCGCGAGTGAATTGGTTGCGCCGTCCGTGACGCCTGCCCACAGCTTTGCCATAGCGTTTTTCCACCTTATATCCTGCCATTTTTGTCGAAAAATGGCGAATTTTGTCTCTTTTTGACGATTTTGTCGGTCAATCAAAAAAGAGAAACAGCACCGAGCGAGAATCTCCCTCGGTGCTCAATTTCATTTTGTTTTTCTCAGTTATTCTTGTTCTTCTGATCTACCATTGCCTGAACCTTAATGGGAAGACCGAAGAGATTGATAAAGCCTGCCGAATCCTTCTGATCGTAATCGCTTTCGCCGAAGGTTGCGATCTCTTCGCTGTAAAGCGAATAGGGACTCCATACGCCGGCGTTGATCATATTGCCCTTATAGAGCTTCAGGCGTACCTTACCCGTGACCGTCTCCTGCGTTTTGTCAACAAATGCCGACAGTGCCTCGCGCAGGGGGGTGAACCACTGACCGTTGTAAACCAGCTCCGCAAAGGTGATCGAAAGCTTCTGCTTTTCGTGCATCATCATCTTGTCAAGGCAGATCTGCTCCAGCACCGAGTGTGCCTTATAGAGGATCGTACCGCCGGGCGTTTCATAAACGCCGCGACATTTCATACCGACAAGACGGTTCTCCACAATGTCAAGAAGACCGATACCGTTTTCACCGCCCAGCTTGTTGAGGGCAAGAATGATCTCCTTTGCCGACATCGTTTCGCCGTTCAGCGCAACGGGACAGCCCTTTTCAAAATCGATCTCCACATAGGTAGGCTTATCGGGCGCCTGCAGAGGAGAAACACCCATTTCCAAAAAGCCGGGCTTTTCGTAAAGCGGCTCGTTGCCGGTGTCTTCAAGATCCATACCTTCGTGGGACAGATGCCAGAGGTTCTTATCCTTCGAATAGTTGGTCTCACGGTTGATCTTCAGGGGACTGTTGTGGGCTTCCGCGTAGTCGATCTCTTCCTCGCGGCTCTTGATGTCCCATTCACGCCAAGGCGCGATGATGGGCATATTGGGGGCGAAATGCTTGATGGTGAGTTCAAAACGCACCTGATCGTTACCCTTGCCCGTACAGCCGTGGCAGATCGCGTCAGCGCCCTCCTTCAGGGCGATTTCCACAAGACCCTTGGCAATGCAGGGGCGTGCGTGGCTCGTACCGAGAAGATATTCCGCATAGATCGCGCCGGCCTTCATTGTGGGAATGATATAGTTGTCAACGTAATCGTCGGTG
>JAFTKF010000210.1 GCA_017453405.1 Clostridia bacterium | reverse complement strand
TTCTCTTGCATTCTGTACCCGTAGTAGCCCAAGGCTTTTCGGGAAGAACGGTATCGCTGCTTTCCTTGAATTCAACCGGCTCCATCATCTGACCGAGTGCGCCGTCAGCAAGCATCATCACGGGGATGCGGTACTGATCGCCGAGCTCAAAGGCAAGTGAAGTGAAGTCGGCAGCTTCCTGAATGCTGCTGGGAGCAAGGACAATCAGGTGTAAATCACCGTGACCGTTTGCCTTGGTTGCCTGATAATAGTCGCTCTGTGCAGGCTGAATGCCACCGAGACCGGGACCGCCGCGCTGTACATTGAGAATGAGGGCGGGAAGGTCACTACCGACCATATAGGAGATACCTTCGCTCTTCAGCGAGATACCGGGCGAGGAAGAGGATGTCATTACGCGAACACCTGCCGAGGATGCACCAAGCACCATATTGATCGCGGCAATTTCGCTTTCTGCCTGCAGGCAAAGTCCGCCTACTTTGGGCATTCTTTTTGCCATATATTCGGCAATTTCTGTCTGGGGCGTAATGGGGTAACCGAAATAATGACGGCAACCCGAACGAATCGCGGCTTCGGCGATCGCTTCGTTACCTTTCATCAATACCTTAGCCATGATTATACCTCCTTTTCCACTTTGATGGCAACATCGGGGCACATCATAGCGCAAAGCGCACAGCCACGGCATTTTGCCATATCGGTTACCTCTGCGGGGTGGTAACCTTTTGCGTTTAATTTGTCGGTGGCAAGAACCAGAATCTTTGTGGGGCAAGCCGTTGTACAAAGACCGCAGCCCTTACAAACATCGACAGAAATCGTAACTTTGTTCATAGCGGTTCCTTTCATATATGTAAAGTTATTCATATAGCTTTTTGGTGATATCCCGAATCGGGAAGCGTGCCGATGATCCGGAAAGAGTGAGATTTTCTGTGTGAGCGGTATACAGAAGGGGAAGCTTGCTAATCGTTTCGATTGCTTCGGCGTAGGCAAAAGATGCTTCAACGTCTTCTGCGGTCGTCTCTCTTCCGAGATTGGAATTATTAATAAAGCCGGTGAAGGACAGCGAGCAGTTGTTTTCAATCTCGCGGAGGTTTTCCAGTGTATCTTCGGGCGTTGCCGTTAAGGGGCGGTACATATTAACAACCGCGATCATATCGTAGCCGACTTTGTTGATGGCGTTACGGTAAACACCAAGTGCAACGGCGCCGTCCTTGTCACCGCCAACATCAAAAATGACAGTTTCATCCGACGAGAAGACAGAATGGATCTGTGGCGGAAGAGAAGGAATATCGACATTGGTATTGGCAAACTGCGGCAAAATACATCTGACACCGATTGCCTCCAGTTCTTTTCGGTTATCTGCGGCACGGAAATAGGGATTGACGATATCAAGATCGACAAGTGCAACTTTTTTGCCTTCAAGACAAAGTTTTTCGGCAAGATTTACGGCAATATTGGTTTTTCCCGAGCCGTAATGTCCTGAGATGATGATGATCTTTTTATCCCACATACCCATATTTCCTCCTTATTAAAAACTCTTTGTATTATAGCACAGAATTTTCAAAAAGGAAAGAGTTTTTTTGATATTTTTTATGTTTATAGAAAAAAATATTGGAACATCTCCCGGAACCCGAAAGGAAGTTACACATCGTATTTACGATCGCTTCTGACAGTTTCATTCTGTTACAAGGATCAGGACGGTTATTCTGTGGATGCAACGGTCAACCGATACGTTTTTGCAACAAAAATCCCACCCTCGCGGATGGGATTTTTGTTATTATGCCTCAGTTTTCCACAAGCCGTGGAGGTTGCAGTAGGCATAGGCGGCGATAAGTTCATCACCTTCGGTGAGTGCGAAGCGGACCTTCGGCTCGCCTGTGAGGACTTTTCTCTGATTGCCTTCTTTGGTTTCAATGGCGACCCAACCGATATAGTGCTCGGGAAGCATAGGGTGAAGGGTAGAGCCGACTACAATTTCAATCGTTCCGTTTTCGTTTTTCACAATCACGGGAAGATGCTTTTCGGTTGCTGCTTCAGTGGTGTTAGGGACAAGCTCTGCCATTTTCTTGCCACAGCACATCACGGGAACGCCTTTGTTTTCCGCAAATGCGATAATATTGCCGCAGTGCTCACATCTGTAAAATTTCATAGTACCATACCTGCCTTAATCTAAATCAATTTAGGAATTGTTCCTGAATTAAGTATAGCAGATAATAAGTCGTTTGTCAATAGTTTTTTGAAAAATCAGTCAATAAAAAAGAATTTTCTCAAAGACTCCTTCCACGGTTTGACGATGGCGATCACGATCAGCATCATTCCGAGAATGAAAAGCGAGATCATGGAAAAGAGTGACCAATAAACGGTATGAGATACCGAGAAGGTGATGTGCAAAAGCCACTCGATCAAAAGCGTCCACGCGCCGATGGCGATTAGTCCCGCACCGATCACATATAGTCTTCCGCGACGGAGCTTGACGAGCAAAGTTGTCATTGCCGAAAGGATCGCGGTCAGCGTTCCGATCAACGGAAGAGCGAAGGTAAGGAACCAGCTTCCGTCGGTAGCATAGTTGATGTAAAGAACGAAGAGTGCAGATGCGGCAAGATCGCATGGAACAAAAATAATGGGGTGCGAGCGTTTAAACCAAGCGGGTAAAATGAAAAACAGATAAGAAAGCAGGGTAGCGCCCGTGACATAGCCTGACCAATTTACGGTATCGGCTAAAGTGATTTCAAAC